>JAGYHM010000017.1 GCA_018457305.1 Fusobacterium sp.
CTTGGTTTGCATGGAAAACCACTCGTAAAGAACGCATTTATTTTGGGCATTGGGCAGGCTTGCAAGCAAAAATTGATACGCCAAAAGTACGAGCCACTGATGCGGGGTGCGTATGGGGTGGTCGCTTATTGGCGTATCGGTTAGATGATGATAAAGTTTTTTCGGTGAGTGGGTAGTTTATAAATTATTCAGAATTTTTGCTAAACCGATTGGTCGTAATTCTTCAATTTTTTCTTGGGTATAATTTATAGTTTCTTCTATATTATCAATGGATTGTTGTAATTCATTTTGCTTTTCTGTTAGTCGCTCAATGTCTGTATTTAAAGTTGCTATAGTTTCATCGGCTCTTGTTAAATTATCATCTATTTCTTTGGTGGCAGTTTCATAGCTTGCAATAGTTGTGGTTACATTTGCACATTCATCAGCATTAAGTAAACAATAAGCAATCCCACCAACAGCGGTAACAGCCCCTACTGCCTGTATCTCTTGAGAGGTTTCTTCATCAAAATTTTCACTAGCATATATTTTCTTTTCTTTCATTTGAAAACAACACTCTCACTTTTATTTATTTTCTAAATTTTCAAATTCATTTACTAACTTTATAAAATCTTCTTTCTTAATTTGAGGAGATAAATAAGGTAAAATAAAACTTGAAATTTTTAAAATATTTTCTACATTAGCAAGATTAAAAACTATATTTTCAAAAATACCAGAATCAAATAATATAGTTTTTAACTCTTCTTCTGGAATTTCATTAAGAAGCAAAGTCTTATTAGCAATAGAATTAGGACTATGTTTATAAGGTTCATCTAAATTTAAAATAGATTGTAGCATTGATGGAGACAAATATGAAATAATCTTCTTTTGAATATCACTAAATTTATTTTCAAATATGTTTATATCAAAATTTTTATTTATGTTTTTAAATTCATTAAAATCTATTTCTATAATTAAATCTCTAAATCTAAAAAAATCTTTTAATAACTCCTGGCTTCCTTCAATTTCTTTTAACTCATTGTAAACTCTAACTCTACAACTTTCTAAATATAAACTAAATATAAAATCTTCTATATAATCTTTTGTATTTTTTAACTTGTCTTTTTCTAAGTCTTCTTTTAGTTTAAACAAAGATTTTGGTGTTATTGCATTTTCTCCTTTTTCCCAATCACCAATATTGCTTCTGTCTGTAGTAAAATTACTTTTAGAAAAAGAAGTCTCTTTTTCTAACCATTCAAAAATTTCTCCTATTCTAAATTTATCAATTGACAAAAGTTTAATGATATAATTTTGAATAAATCTATTCTTTAATTCTTCTATAAATTTTTCTTTTGTATATTTTTTACACTTTCTGCTCATCTCAAAAGATAACATTGACAATACTAAAGAAAACGATACTAAATAAAAAAAACTTCTCTCATTCTCATTTAATTTATAATCAACTATATTTTCACATAAACTTTCTTCTAAAATTTTAAGTAAAAATTCTTTATGTTTTTTACTCAATAGTTTACTTAACTTTTCATTTTCTTCTATAACTTTAAAAAGATAATCAAATTGGTCTTCTATTGAAGTTTTATTTTTTCTTTTTAAGGACTTCTTAACACTTTCTTGATGTACATCAGGTAAGAGAGGATTAATTTTCATAATATGAAAAAATTTATCCATTAAACTAATTTGTACTTTTTCCATAATTTTCCCCTTTATAAAATAGGTCCCTTTTTACCACCTATTTTTTCTTGTCTTTTAAATTTTTTTATTTTATAATATTTATAGTTGATATCACGTTTCATTACAATATTGTAATTCAAATTAAAAAATTCATAAATACTAAATAAATTTTATATGAAATTTTTTGTATTGTCAAAAAAATCATGTAAATAAATTTAGAAGGAGGAAAAATGAAATTACTTTTAATCGATGGTGAATATTTAAAAAATAATGGCGTGTCAAATAATGATTTAAGAGAATTTTTAAAAAAAGAATTTGGAAAATTATTCTATCCAGATAAAATAATTTATTACACTGCAAATATGGATAGTCCAGAAAAAGAAAATTTAGAAACCAGCATTATAAATTTAAAAGTTAATAATAAAGGATATCTTCAAAAAGATAAAGAAAAAAATATTTCTCATCAAAAAGCAGTAGATGGATATATCATTGCTGATTTAACAGAAGCAAGTTTAACTGGACTTGTCAAAAATGTATATCTAATAGCAGGTGATGGAGATTTAAAAGCTGGTGTTGAAAAAATTTATGAACATAAAAAAATTAGAGTTGAATTAATTGGCTATAAGGGAACTATTTCTCCTCATTTAGAAGAACTTTGTAATGTTCATTTGTTAGATGAAAATAATGAAGTAATTAAAAAAGAAAATGATGAAAAAATTTCTATAATACTGAACTCTAATAAAACAAATAAATTCATGGAACATTTAAAAAATATGTTTGAAGGTGAGAAAAAAGAATTATTAAGAAGTTCAGATATTGGAAGAATGTCAAAAAAATATTCTTTAACTTATGGAAAAGGAGAATTAAATAAGATTTTAAAATCTTTGGCAGAAAAAAATTTTATAACTCTTTCTAAAATTAAAGGTACAACTGATTACGAAATAAGTATTATAAAAAATAATTAAATAAGGGGGTAAAAATTATGGCAACAAAAGGTACAAAAATGACACCAAGTGCAGCAAGTAGAATACAAAGTGCAGCAGCAAAATCAAATGGTGGACAAGTTTCAAAAGGAATTTTTTCTTCAAGAGCACAAAGCGCTGCTGCTAAAAATTCAAAATAATTTAGAGAAAAAAGTAGGCTTAAGCCTACTTTTTTTATTTATTTTTTATAAATTCTTTCCATCGCTCAACATCATTTTTAATAGTATCTATAAGTTTTTCAACTGAATCAAATTTTTTCTCTTCTCTAAGATATTTAACAAGTTGAATATTTAATTTCTTACCATAAATATCTTCATTAAAATTTAAAATATGAACTTCTAAACTAAGTTCCCCCGGTTTTAATGTAGGATTTAAACCAACATTAACAACTCCATCAAGAACTTTATCTTCATTTTCTATCTTGACATAGGCACCATAAATTCCAAAAGGTGGATATAATCTATTTGCAATTTTTATATTTGCAGTAGGATAACCTAAAGTTCTTGCAATTTTTTTACCGTGAATAACCTCTCCAATTACATTTAAAGGATGTCCTAAATATTTAACTGCTTCTTCAAATTTTGAATCTAAAATCAATTTTCTTATTAAAGATGAACTAACCACTTGATTATTCAAAGTAATTGGTGGAATTTCATTTACTTTTATTCCATAAATTTCTGCAAGATATTTTAAATCAGAAGGTTTCCCCACTCCATCTTTTCCAAATGAAAAATTAAATCCAACAAAAAGTTCTTTGGCTTTTAATTTATTTTTTAAAATTTGTACAAATTCAAGTGGACTATACTCAGAAAAATTTTTATCAAAAGGTTGAAGTACAACATAATCTACTCCTAAATTTTCCAATAAATATAATTTTTCTTCCACTGTATTGATATAATCAAAAGTTTTATTTTTTCTAATTATTTCCATTGGATGATTAAGAAAAGTAAAAACTACTGATTTCTTTTTCGCTTTTTTTGCTTTTATAACTGCATCTTTTATTAACATTTGATGCCCATAATGCACTCCATCAAAATTTCCTATTGCAACAAAAGTATCTTCAAATTCAAATTTTGATGTAAGAATGTTATCTACTACTACCATTTTAATATTGCTCCTAACTATATTTTTTTGGCTCGCCCGACCTATTGGTCTGCTCGCTCTTCGCGACGCGGCGGCGTCGCACTCACGCTTTTTTTGTTTTATTCTTGGGGTTTGGGGGCGTAGCCCCCACCAGAGAAGCGAGCAGTCCGTAAGGACGCTGCTCGCCCCATTTTTTAATTTTCTTCGTTTTCATCTTTAAGTAAAGATAAATAAATTTCTTCTATTCTTCTAAAACGATTTCTAATTCCAGATTTAGAAATTTTTATCATATCTGCCAATTCTTGCAAAGAACTTTCTGGATTATTTAATCTCAAAAATGCTGCTTCTTCAAGAACGGGAGTTAAATTATTTAAGCCCAATTTCTCTCCTATATACTTTATCATTTTTATCTGATTATTTCCAGTGTTTAATGTTTTTGTTTCATTGGCCACTTCCCAGTTCATTTCTCTTATTGTTTTATTTTTTAAATTTTTTATCATTGTCGTTTCTTCATACTCAAAAAAATGTTGCATAGCATCAATTAAAACTAAAATATCCATAATATCTTCCGAGTTTCTTAAATAAACTAAAATTTTATTTTTCTTTTTAGTTTTAAAAATTTTTTTCTTTTTATAATTTAAAATATTATAAACTTTATCTGCTATTTCTTCATTATCTAAAAAGAAATCTAAGGCGTATTCTTTTTCTGGAGATTTTATATAACCACAACTCAAAAAAATTCCTCTCAAATATCCTTTTAAAATTTCGTCGTTATGAATAATATCTAAATACGAAAAATTTAATTTTTCTATAAATTCTTTCAAATTTTTTTGTGGAAAAATTAAAATCGTATAGACATTATGTTCTTTAAAAACTTTTGAAACAGAATACTTTACTGTCATTTTTAAATTTGTAAATTTTTTGATAAGTTCATAAGTTCTTTTTGCAAAAATAGAATTTTCTATTTTTATTTCTATTTGATTATAAGAAATAGAATCTTTTGTTTCAAAAATTGCAGATAATTCTGCCAGTGCTTCTAATTCTGTAAGTGGATTTTTTTTTGTGATTTCCGATTTTATAATAGTTGTGTAAGACACTATTTCCCTCCTAAATAATTATTTTTCTTTTGGCTCGCCCGCTTCACTGCTCGCCCTTATGGTCGGGGCTATCGCCCCGACACCCTCTTTAACAAAAATTTTAAATTTTATAAAACGGGGTTTGGGGCGGAGCCCCAAGCCTCGCAGAGTGGGAAACAGTGAGCGTGAGCGAACGCAGTTTCCCCCAAGCTTTTTTTATTTTGCATCAGACCATTTTTTTCCCATATTTATATTTATTTTTAAATTAACATCATCAAGTTTTACAGTTTTTGTCATTATTTCTTCTAATTCAGAAATATATTTTTCATAAGAGCTCTCTTTTATTTCAAAAATCAATTCATCGTGCACTTGCAACAATAAATCAATATCGTCCTTATCCTTTACAAAATTATCCACAACCAACATAACTTTTTTCAAAATTTCTGCTGCTGTTCCTTGAATAACTGTGTTTACTGCCATTCTTTCTGCTTGAGATTTTATATTTTTATTGTGAGAATTTATATTTGGAATAAATCTTTTTCTTCCAAATAAAGTTTGAACATAACCATGTTCTTCTGCAAATTCTATAATTTCTCTTTCAAATGTCGTTACGCTTGGATATTGCTCAAAATATTTTTTTATATATTCGTTTGCATCTTTTACTGGAATTTTTAATTCTTTTGAAAGTCCAAAAGCAGTTTTCCCATAAATAATTGAAAAATTTATAATTTTTGCTATCGTTCTTTGTTCACGAGAAATTTCTTCATCGTCATCAAGTGAAAATATTTTTCTTGCTGTTAAGTCGTGTAAATCTTTATTTTCTTTGTAGGCTTCCACAAGGTTTTTATCTTTACAAAGTGAAGTTAAAACTCTAAGCTCAACTTGTGAATAATCTATACTAACCAAAACAGTTTTATCATCTGCAATAAAACCTTCTCTTATTCTCATACCATCATCAGTCTTAACTGGAATATTTTGTAAATTTGGCTCAAGAGAAGAAAGCCTACCCGTTACCGTTCCAATTTGATTATAAGTTGTATGTATTCTTCCATCTTTTCTATCTATAAGTTTTGGAATAGTATCAACATAAGTATTTTTTAATTTATTTAATTTCCTATAATTTAATAATAAAGTTGCAATTTCATAGCCAGCAAATTCTAAATCTTCCAAAACAGTTACATCAGTAGAAAAACCAGTTTTAGTTTTCTTTCCACTCGGCAATTCCATATTCACAAATAAAACTTCTCCCAATTGTTTTGGAGAATTTATATTGAAAGTTTCTCCTGCTTCTTCATAAATTTTCTTTTCTATTTTAGCAAGTTCCATTTCAAGTTCAAGTGAATAACTTTTAAAATAATTTTCATCAACTTTTATACCCTTTCTTTCCATTCTTGATAAAACAGAAATTAGTGGCATTTCTAATTCAAATAAAACTTTCTCTAAATCTTTTTGATAAACCAAATCTATTATCTCATCATAACTGCAAAGTAAACCTTGAGAAATATCTATTAAAAAATTCCCATATTCTGTACCAGATAAAGTTTTTGCATCTGCCTTTCCAAAACAAGTTTTATAATCTTTCGGTTTAATTTTTGAATACTCAACTATCGGAATAGTCGGATCAACTTTTGTTTTAGAGCTAATCAAATGAAAGGCTATCATCAAATCAACTACCATATTTTTTATTTCAAAACCTAAATTTAAAATTCTTTTAAAATCATAAGAAATAAGTTTAGTATCTAAATTTTCTATGAAATTTTTAAAAAGTTTTTTATCAATATTTCTATTTAATAAGCCCTCGTAAAACAATGGAAAATACAAATCCTTTGTTTCTGTACTCATAACGATACCTGCATCTTCAAAATAAATTGAAGCAAGCCCTTTATAAGTTTCAAAATATTTCTTTTCTTCTTCAAGGCTTTCGTTATTATCTACTAAAATAAATTCTCTGTTCTCTTCTTTAAAATTTATTTTTTGTTTCTCTTCTTCATCAATATTTTTTTCTAAATCTAAATTTGGATTTTCTTTTTTTTCTACAAATAAAGAAAACTGTTCATTTTTTTTTGTATTAGAATTCAAATATGAAACCTCATTTTTATTTTCAATTTTTTCTTTTTCTAAATTTATTTTATCAAAATTTTCTTCCCCAATATTTTTTTCTTTTTCTGGTGCTTGAGGAGTAGCCTCATCAAAATTCTCTAAGTCTAATTTTCTAATAAACATTTTAAATTCTAAAATATTACATAAATCTAAAAATTTCTTTTTATCTAAAAAATGAGTTAAATCTTCTTGCTTTGCTTCAATATCTAAATTCGTAAAAATTTTAGCAAGTTCTCTACTTAAAAATGCCATTTCTTTTTCATTTTTTAAATTATTTACAAGTCCCTTACCTATACCCGAAATTTCTGAAATCTTATCAATATTTTCATAAATTTTTTCTAATGTTTCATATTTTTCAAACATAGCTAAAGCTTTTTTTTCTCCAATTTTTGTAACCCCCGGAATACCATCACTCTTATCCCCAATTAAACCAAATAAATCTGGAATTTTATCTGGGGCGACTCCTAAATAATTTACAACATCTTCATCTGTTTTTAAAATTCCAAATTTTCTTCCCTCTGTTCCTTTTCCTAAAAGAGCAATCGTAATATTTTCATCAACTAATTGAGCTAAATCTTTATCTCCTGTAACAATAATAACCTCTGTATCATTTTCTTTGGAGATTTTTTTTGCCAGCGAACCTAAAACATCATCTGCCTCGTAGCCTTCTATTTTATATCTTTTTACATTAAAGTAATCTAAAACTTCTTCTATTCTTGGAATTTGTTTTATTAAATCTTCTGGTGCAGATTCACGATGTGCCTTATAGTCTGTATAAATTTCACTCCTCTTTAAAGAAGATCTTTTTACATCAAAAGCTGCTGCCATAAAATCTGGATTAAATTCATTTATTATACTAAGTAAAGTATTTATAAAACCATAAACTGCACCTGTGGGTTCAGTCTTTGTTCTAAAATTCATATTTCCAAAATATGCTCTATACATTATTGCACTAACATCTAAAAGCACTGCTCGTTTCATATATCTTCCCTCCAAAAATTATCTGTTTATTTGAGATAAAACCCAATAAAGTGATATAAAAAATGCCAAAGGCATTGAAATAAAAATTAATACTAATTTTAATACTAATTTAAAACTAAAATCTTCTTTTCTAAAAAATAAAAGCCATGACAAAAATGTTACTGCTATCGGCATAGTACATAAAAAAAACATAAATACAACTTCAGTATTATTACTTCCACCATATCTCATTCCTGCCATAAATAAAAGTATTACTGCTATAAGTATTAAAATTTTTATAATATTTTTTAACATTTAATTCTCCTTAAAATAATTTATTATTTTATTATATTTCATATTATTATATCATATAATATATTTAATAAAAATTTCAAAATAGATTTTATTTTTAATTTGTGATAAAATAAGAAAAAATAAATTATTTTTTAAAAAATATTTTAAATTAAAATTTTAGGAGGAAATTATGAATTTAGTTGTTTTAAATGGAAGATTGACAAGAGACCCTGAATTAAAATTCGGACAAAGTGGAAAGGCATATTCAAGATTTTCTATTGCTGTTGACAGACCATTTTCTTCAGGAAATAATGGAGGACAAACTGTAGATTTTATAAATTGTGTTGCTTTTGGAAAGACAGCTGAGTTTATTGGAGAATATTTTAGAAAAGGTAAAAAAATATTATTAAACGGAACTTTACAAATGAATCAATATGAAAAAGATGGACAAAAAATAACAACTTATGTTGTTATAGCAAATAATGTTGAATTTGGAGAATCAAAAGCAAGTGAAGGAAATTCTTCTTACTCTACAAACTCTGAATCTTCATATTCAAAACCAACAAGAAAAGTTGAAGAACCTTCTTTTGAAGAAGATAGTTCTGTTAATTTAGATGATGATGAGTTTCCATTTTAATTTATAATTTAGTTTAGGAGGTTGGATTTTAAGGTGAAAGAAGATAGAGAAGAAAAAAAATATGTAGCACTAACAAAAATTTATACAAAAAGAGGAGATAAGGGAGAAACTGATTTACTTGGTGGTAGTGCAGCAAGAAAAGATAGTTTAAAAGTTGATTCTTATGGCTCTGTTGATGAAGCAGCTGCTTTCATTGGAGTAGCTAGATATTATACAAAAAATAAAATAATAAAAGAAAGATTAAGAGATATTCAAAATAAACTTTTGGTTTTAGGTGGTTTTCTTGCTAGTGATGACAAGGGAAAAGAAATGTTAAAAGACCAAATAAGTGAAGCTGATATAAAATTATTGGAAGAATATATTGATGAATACAATCAAAAACTTCCTCCAATGTTCCATTTTATTTTACCGGGAGAAGAAGAAGTTTCTACACATTTTCACGTTGCAAGAACAGTTGTAAGAAGAGCAGAAAGAAAAATCGTTTCTCTATCAAGAGAAGAAAATTTAAATCCACTTTTACAAAAATATGTAAATAGATTATCTGATTTAATGTTTGTGCTTGCAAGATATTCTGAAGAAATAGAAAAAAGAAAATGGGAATTAAATTTAAATGCTTTAAATGTTTAATTTAAAATACACAAATTTTATAACAAGGGGGTACTCTCCCTTGTTAATTTTATTTTTTAATTTTTATTTTTATAAAAAATGTGTTAAAATATAAAGTCTTTATTTTATATTTTAATTTTAATGAAGTTTGGAGGAAAAAATGAAAATAGGTTTTGATCACAATAAATATTTAGAAGAACAATCTAAATATATTTTAGAAAGAGTAAATAATTATGATAAATTATATCTTGAATTCGGAGGAAAACTTTTTGCTGACTTACATGCTAAAAGAGTTTTACCTGGATTTGATGAAAATGCAAAAATAAAAGTTTTAAATAAACTAAAAGAAAAAGTTGAAGTTATAATCTGTGTTTATGCAGGAGATATTGAAAGAAACAAAATCAGAGGAGATTTTGGAATCACTTATGATATGGATGTATTCAGACTTATAGATGATTTAAGAGAAAATGAATTACAAGTAAACTCTGTTGTTATAACTAGATATGAAGATAGACCTTCTACTTCTATGTTTATGACAAGACTAGAGAGAAGAGGAATAAAGGTTTACAAGCATTATGCAACAAAGGGGTACCCTTTAGATGTTGATACAATAGTCAGTGAAGAAGGCTATGGACAAAATACTTTTATTGAAACAACTAAACCAATAGTAGTTGTAACTGCTCCAGGACCTGGAAGTGGAAAACTAGCAACTTGTTTAAATCAACTTTATCATGAATCTAAAAATGGAAAAAATGTTGGATACTCAAAATTTGAAACTTTCCCAGTGTGGAATGTTCCTTTAAAACACCCTTTAAATATTGCTTATGAATCAGCAACAGCAGATTTAAAAGATGTAAACTTAATTGACCCTTTCCACTTGGAAGAATATAATGAAATTGCAGTAAATTATAATAGAGATGTTGAGGCATTTCCATTACTTAGAAGAATAATTGAAAAAATTACTGGAAAAAAATCAGTTTACCAATCTCCAACTGATATGGGAGTAAACAGAGTTGGTTTTGGAATAATTGATAATGAAGTTGTTAAAAAAGCTTCAGAACAAGAAATAATAAGAAGATTTTTCAAAACTGGTTGTGATTATAAAAAAGGAAATGCAGATTTGGAAACTTTTCAAAGAGCGGAATTTATAATGCAAAGTTTAGGTTTAAAAGAAGATGATAGAAAAGTCGTTAAAAGTTCAAGAGAAAAATTAGCAAAACTTAAAGAGGAAGATAAAAAATATGAAAAAGAACTTGCTTCTGTAATTGCTCTTGAATTAGCAGATGAAAAAATAATTACTGGAAAAAAATCTTCTTTAATGGACGCTGTATCAGCTGCAATTTTAAATGCAATAAAATATTTAGCTAATTTAGATGATGAATTACTTTTAATTTCACCAACTATATTAGAGCCAATTATAAAATTAAAAGAAAATACTTTAAAAAATAAAAATGTTCCACTTGACTGTGAAGAAATTTTAATTGCTTTAAGTATTTCAGCTGCAACAAATCCTGTTGCAAAAGTTGCCTTAGAAAAATTAGATGAGTTAAAAGGAGTTCAAGCTCACTCAACTCATATTTTAGGAAAAAATGATGAACAAACTTTAAGAAAACTTGGAATAGATGTAACTTGTGATCAAATTTTCCCAACAGAAAACTTATATTATAATCAATAAAAAATATTTTAGAGGCTGTTACAAATTTGTAACAGCCTTAAATTTTTATGCCTAACTTTATTTTAGGCTCGCTACGAGCTTATGCTCTGCTCGCCCTTTTTGGTGTTGGGGCTACGCCCCAACACCCTGATAAAAATATATTAAACTCGAATTAAAGATAAAAATTTAATTTTAATAAAAAAAATTTTATAAATATTTATTTGGAGCAGTTCCTTTTTAAATTCTTATTTTAATATTGTACTAAATTTTTACGCTTTACATAATAAAAAAAAAGTAGTATAATCATAAAAATAATATTTGGAGGTTTAAAATTATGCAAAAAAAATTTGAGTATATTTCTAAATTGATTGGGAATACACCTATGTTAGAAATTACTTTTGAATACAAGGGAGAAGAAAGAAAAATTTATGCTAAAAACGAAAGTTATAATTTAACTGGAAGTATAAAAGATAGACTTGCATACTATACTTTAAAAAAGGCATACGAAAAAAATGAAATTAAAGAAGGAGATTTTATTGTTGAAGCAACAAGTGGAAATACTGGAATTGCTTTTTCTGCTATGGGTGCAATTTTAAATCATCCAGTTAGAATTTTTATGCCAAATTGGATGAGTGAAGAAAGAAAATCTTTAATTCGTTCACTAGGTGCAGATATAATTTTAGTCAGCAGAGAAGAAGGTGGTTTTTTAGGGAGCATACAAAAAACAAAAGATTTCAAAAAAGAAAATCCTAATACTTATCTTCCAAATCAATTTGCTAATCCATATAACAGTGAGGCTCATTATTATGGAATAGGAACTGAGATAATAGAAAATATGAAAAAATTAAATCTAAATATTGATGGTTTTGTTGCTGGTGTTGGAACTGGTGGAACTGTTATGGGAATTTCTAAAAAAATTAAAGAAAATTTTCCTAATGCAAAAACTTGTCCATTAGAGCCATTAAATTCTCCAACTTTATCTACTGGATACAAAGTTGCAAAACATAGAATAGAAGGAATTTCTGATGAATTTATTCCTGATTTGTTAAAATTAAATGAGCTAGATGAAGTAATTAGTGTTGATGATGGAGATGCAATTATTATGTCTCAAAAACTTGCTAAAATTGGTTTAGCTGTTGGAATTTCTTCAGGAGCTAATTTCATTGGAGCTCTTATGTTGCAAGAAAAATTAGGTAAGAATAAAAATATTGTTACTGTATTTTCTGATGATAACAAAAAATATTTAAGTACAGATTTAATGAAAGAAGAAGAAATTAAAGAGCATTTCTTATCTAAAGATATAATTATTAAAAGTATTAGTGAAGTTGTTAGATAGATATAAATAAAAAGTTCTGAAAAATTTTTCAGAACTTTTTTTATTTATTTTTAATTTATATAAGTATCTAATCTATTATTAAAGCTATCTATCACTCCAATAATTTGTTTTGCTATATCCATTCTATTTTCAAATAAATGAACCATTGTTCCCAGTTTATTGAAAGGGTATTCTCTTAAAATATTTTTATCTAAACTTCCATTTTGAGTGATATGTTCTACTATCATTTTTACAAATTCTATTTGATTTATATTTAAACTTGCATCAGATATAAATTTTGAAAAAAGTTCATTTGCTGCCTCTGTATCTAAACCAACTATTTTACTAACAAGTTTAAGCAGAGGTTCATCTCCATATTCTTTTTGATAATCTGTTTTTGTTCCAAGCTCTCTCCACAAAAGATTTTCAAAATATTGAATATCTTTTTTAGTTAATTTTTTATTATTTCTTAATTTATATATGGCTACTTCCTCTTGATGATTTTTTAAATAATGACTAACTTTCTTACGATAATTCTCCATATCATTAACAATATACTCACCAACATTTTCTCTGACTTCTAAAACTTCATCTGCAAAATTAGTATAGTAAATTCCAGCTGAATTTCTATCTAAATATTTAATTAAATCTCTAAGAGCAACTCTCACTCTTTCATAGTCAAAAATATCTGCTTCATTCCAATACTCATTTGTTTGAACTTCTTTAATTAAATTTTCATGTTCTTTAACTTGAGCTATAGTTCCTTTATATGTAAGTTTCTCTGCTGTTTGTACAACACGATTTTTTTGTTTAGATGAAGCTAAACCTTTTAGCTCTGCATACTCAATAGAATACATTAAATAATCAAATCTTTTAGCTAGTTCATCATCATCTATTGCTTGTATAAGTGGAGCTATAAATTCTTCAAGTTCTCTTACATCTGTGTTAGATAAATTTTCAAAACTAGATTTTTGATTAAATTTATGAATATATTGCAATTTCATTCTTACATTAAATTTATTTTCATCTATTCTTTTTATTTCACTCACAATATTATCTATCAATTTATCTCTATATTCAACATATTTATCAGTTTGAAATTCAAGAGCTTGTAATTCTTTAATAATATTTACACGAATATTAAAAATATTTTCTGAAAGAGATTTTGTAAGTTTAGCTTCTTTACCATTTTTATTAGCTCTAAAAAATTCAAAATTTCCACAATAATCAAATATTCTAAAATTTTCTTTATCTTGTCCCACTCCATATAAATCTTTACAAAGACGAGTACCTCTACCTATCATTTGCCAAAATTTAGTTTTAGAACGAACTTTTTTAAAGAATACAAGATTTAATATTTCAGGAATATCAATTCCTGTATCAAGCATATCAACTGATACTGCAATTTGTGGAAGTTTATCTTTAATTTCAAAATTATCCATAGTATTTTCTACAAATTTTATTCCTGTGTAAACTGCTTTGGCAAAATTTCCCTTATACTCTGGATATAAACTATTAAATCTATCTACAATAAAATCTGCATGTTTTTTATTTTTAGCAAAAATTATTGTTTTTCCAAGTTTATCTCCACCTTCAACTTTCAAACCTTTTTCCATTAAATCTTGAATAACTGTATCAACAGTATTTTTATTAAATAATTTTGAATTTAAATTTTCTCCATCTATGTCTTTTGTATCTTCATCAAAAATTTCTTCAAACTCTTCCTTTTCTTCTTCTGATAAATCATCATAATGGATTCCTTCTTCCATAAGTTTTAATTTAGTTTCTATCGTATGATATGGAACTAGATATTTATTTTTAATTGCCTCATCAAGTTCATAGGCATAAGTAGGAACATTATTTTCTAATTCAAAAATTGAATAAGTATTTTTATCAAGTTCATTTTTTGGAGTTGCTGTCAGTCCTAATAATATTGCATCAAAATAAGAAAAAATATCTTGATATTTTTTATAAATACTACGATGGCTTTCATCAATAATTATTAAATCAAAGTGTCCACTTGTAAATATTTTTTTATTTTCTTTATTTTTTGCTTCATCAATAGCATTCATCATAGTCGGGTATGTAGAAAATACCATTCTACTTTCTGGATCATCTTTATTATCTAATAAATTACATAAAGTTAAATCTGGCAATAAAGCTTTAAAATTTTTCTTTGCTTGTTTTACAAGTGCCGTTCTATCTGCTAAAAATAAAATATTTTTTACCCAACCTTTTTTTATTAAAACATCAACCATAGATATAGCTGTTCTTGTTTTCCCAGTTCCAGTTGCCATAACGAGTAAGGCTTTACGATTCCCTTTTTCAAGAGTATCACATACGGCTGTAATTGCAGATTTTTGATAATATCTATCTGTAATATTAGAATTTATTTCTAAGTCTTTCAAAGATTTTTTATTTTTTCTTCTATACTGTAAAGTTTCTAATTCTTCTTTTGTATATATTCCTGAAACCATTCTTTCTGGATAAGACACATCATCCCATAAATAATATTCAAAACCATTTGTATAGAAAATAACAGGTCTAAGTCCATATTGTTTTTCTAAACAATCAGCATAAAGTTTAGCTTGAACTTGTCCAACTCGTGGGTCAACACTTGTTTTCTTTGCTTCAACAACTGCAAGTGCCTTTCCATCATCTCCAAACAAAACATAGTCCACTGCACCTTTCCCTGAAGGATTGTTAGTCATTCCATCTACTTCAACTTCTTCAAGGCAATCTTTTCCTATTGTCCAACCATTTAATTCTAATTCTAAATCAATATACATCTTACGAGTTTTAAATTCAGAAATTTCATCAATTTTAAATTCACGATTTTTCTTATTATTTTCTCTTGTTCCTGCATTAGCAAGTCTTAATTCTTCATTTTCTTTAATAATTTCTTCTAATTTTTTATCTTTTGCTCCAAGTTCATCATATAATTTTTGAAGTTCTATTTTTGTTTTTTCTTCTTTTTCATTTTCATTATTTAAAAGAATATCTTCATTAAATTTTATTTCTTCATATTCTTCTGAATAGCAATAATCAATCCAAGAAGTAAATTCAAAAAGATTTCTCAAAGCTAAAACTGCTTGTTCTCTTATAATTGGAGTAGATGAATGAACAGCCTTGTTTCCTAATTTTTGAATAAATCTAATCATAGGAAATAATTTTACATCAATTATATCTTTAAATCCTCTAT
>JAGYHM010000018.1 GCA_018457305.1 Fusobacterium sp.
GCCGGGCATCATCTGCAAGTGGCGGGCGGGCTGCCCTATGGGACGCCCGCACAACCCCCCGATTTTCCTTCCCCCCCCGCCGGACGCCAACTGTTTTTGGGGGATGCGCCCCAACCCCCCCACCCCCCGGCGCCACCCGCCACTGTCGCGGCCGCTGGGCCCCTCCCCCCCCCGCCCCAACCCCTCGCTTCTTTTCCCCCCCCCGCCCCGTAATTTTAACCGGCGAGTTTTAACCCTTAACCAATTTTAACCGTTTCCTGGGTTTTGCCTTTTGTAAAGAAAAAGGTATAGTTTCTTGATTGTTGCGCGTATCGATTTTTTTTATTATTTTTTCCATTTTTTATCTCCAAAATAAACTATTTTATTCCTTACTTTTTATGGGGCAAAAAGTTAGGCAAAAGGCCCTACCAGCCCAAAAATTCCTTTAACCGAAAAACCCCCAATTTCTTAAAAAAAAACTGGCAACCCCCTTCGGTTCAAACACGCAAGATTTTTCTAAAACTCATTACAAGTTTTTACTGAGAAATTTTAAAGGCTCTCAATAAAAATCAAATTGAGGGGTTTGGGGCGAAGCCCCAAGCCTCGCAGAGAAGGGAGACAGTGAGCGGAGTGAACGCTGTCTCCCCTTTTATTAAACTTAATCTAAATATTGATTATCAAAACCAGTATTTTCTGGAATAGGTTTTTTAACCAAATTATTTTTATTTACCCAGTTATAAAAAGCATTCCAACGACTAGCATCTATATGTCCCCATTTGTTTTTATCTGTTGCATATTGTTTAGATAAATATTTTTGTGATTCTATAATAAAATCTTCTTTATTTTTTAATTCAGGTGCATATTTAACTAAAATTTTTGCTGCTTCTTCAGGATTTTCGATTGCATAGATATAACCTTTTTTAATTGCTCCCAAAATTTTCTTTGCTTCTTCTTTATTATTTTTTAAATAATCATTGTTGGCTATGATAACAGGAGAATAAAAATTTAACTCTGGTGCAAAATCTTTATAGTAGAAAAAATTTGTATCAATTTTTAAGGTATCAGCCATTATTTTATCCCAAGCATAGAATACAGAGGCAGAGTCAAAAGTTTTATTTGCAATATTTGTTATGGAGTTATTATCGTTGTTAGGTAATTTTTTAATTTTATTAAAATCTCCTCCATCTTTTTCCACAATAAATTTTAACATTGCAAGTTCAATAGGATAATCCCAAGTTCCATATTTTTTATTTTCTAATTTTTTTGGTGTATCAATATTTAAAGCACGACTTGTAATTATTCCAGAAGTATTATTTTCAATAATTGCTGCAATGGCAGTAACAGGTGCTCCTTTTGAAAGTTTTGAAGCCAAGTAATCTTGAAAATAAATTCCCATAGGGGCATTATTATTTATAATAAGTGCAGATGTGCTTTCATTTGCTGGTTGTTTAATATCTAAATCAATCCCAATTTCTTCAAAATAACCTTTATCTTTTGCAACATAAAGTCCAGTGTGATTTGTATTTGGAACCCAGTCCAATAAAAAATCTACCTTTTTTAATTCTTTTTTGTTTGTTGTAACTTCTTTTTCCTTATTTCCACCACAGGCTACAAATAAAATTAACATTAAAATTCCAAGTAAAAAATTAAATTTCTTTTTCATTATTTTAAATCCTCCATTTAAGTTTTTTTTTTATTTTTTTGGCTCGCCCGAGCTTATGCTCTGCTCGCCTCTATGGTCGGGGCTGTCGCCCCGACACCCTGTTCAAAAAAATTCAAGTTTTTTTCAATTTGATATATATTTTTTGATTTTAGTTTTGACAAGGGAGCATGCTCCCTTGCTAAGTATGATTTAATATTTAAGGGCTAATCCTCTTCAATATATTTCCACTTAATAATTTTTTTCTCACTTCTTTTTACAAGTTCCATACTAATTAAACTAATTATTGAAATTAAAATAATTACTGCAAACATAGAGTCATAGTCAAAGGCTTTTTTTACTCTTGTCATATAAACTCCAAGTCCTTCAAAGCCACCTAACCATTCTGCTACAACGGCACTGATAAAAGCATAAGATACACTCACTCTAAATCCTGCATAAAAATAACTTAAAGATGTAGGAATTTTTAAGTGATATAAAATTTGCCATTTATTTGCTCCCATTAGTTTTAATAATTGAATTGCATCCTCATCACAATGTCTAAAACCGTCCAATATACTTATAATAATTGGAAAAGTTGTAGTTATAATAATTAAAACAATTTTTGGAGTCATATCATAGCCTAGCCACAAAATTAAAATTGGTGCAATGGCAACAGTAGGAACTGTTTGAGTTAAAATTAAAAGTGGATAAATAGTTTTATGAACAAGTTTAAAACTGTCCATAATTATTGCTAAAATTATTGCAATAAGAGTACCTAAACTAAGTCCGATAATTGCTTCTAGGAGTGTTACTTTGCTGTGCATTAAAAGTAAATTTCTTTCTCTTATAAAGGCTTTTATAATTTCTAATGGTGTTGGAAAAATAAATTTAGGAAGCAGAGATAATTCTCCACAAATTTGCCAAACAAGAATAAGAAATAAAATAGCGAATGCACCGATATATTTATTTAAAAATTTTTTTAAAATTTTTTACACCTCCTTTTAAAAATAAAAAATCCCTTCTATAAAAAAGGGACTAAAAATTATTTACATATATTTATTTTTAATAAATAACAGTAACTCCCTTCGTTGGCATTATCCAAATCAGGTACTATGGGTTTAAGAATTTAAAATTCTAATCTCAGCCGAAGCTCCCCAGTACAAATTTATTATATTTTAATAGTTGCTTTATGTCAATTTTAATTTATTAAAACTTATTTTAAAAATAATTTTTTTGTAGTAGAATATAAGAAATGAATTTAAGGAGGAATAATGGAAATAAAATATAGAGTTTTAGGAATAACAAATTCAATTGATTTTGATGAAGATGATGAAAATGATGATAGTGGTTGGTCAAAAATAGAAATAATACTCCCCAAAATAACAAAAGAAGAAGAAAAAATTCTACAAAATTGCAATGTAGTCTGTGAAGTTATAGATAATGAGAGAATAAAGTTGAAAATTTTAGATTTTATAAATTTTTTGGTAGAAAAAGATGGAAAAAATAAAGGTATATTTTTGGAAAAAACAAAAAATTATTATAAAATTTTTAAAAATCATTATATGTATGAAGATAGAGAAAGTAATAAAAATTTAGTAATCTCTAAAAATGGAGTTAGAGTTGAAATAATTTTTATATAAAAGGAGAAGAATAAATGAATTGTGAAAGTATTTTAATAGAAAAGTTAGAGTACAAAGATTTTGTATTATATGTGTACTGTCAATTTTATTATGAAAAAGGAATTAAATTTTATTTAAGAGAAAAATCAAGAAATAAAATTTTAAAATTTAAAAATATAAAAAATTTTTCCTATTATTTTGATCATGATTTCCTAAATCTTGATGATAATACACTTGAAGATGAAATTGCGAAAATTTTCTTTAAAAATCTTTTTTATAGATCTAAAAAAAATAAAAAAATTTATATTTGTGATCAAAATCAGAGTTTTGTTATAATAGAGTTTGATGAAGAAAAAGAATGGAATTATAGAGAAGAAAAAATATAGAAAGAGAATTTTTTTATATAAATTGGAGGCTAATTAAAGCCTCCATTTTTAGTTGGGAATATAAAATTATATAAACAACTCTGCTATCATACATCTAGCTGAACCCCCACCATACTTTTCAATGGTAGACACATCAACTGGCACAATTTTTGTATATTTTTCTAAAGTTGATTTTTGTTCTTCACTTAAAACTCTATAAGCAGTTAAAGACATAACTGTTATGCTTTCTTCATTTTTATTTTTCAACTCAATTGCATTTCCTAAAAAGTTTTCAACTTGCTTTTCAGAAATTTTAATAATTTCTTTGTTGTTAGCTTCAAGTTCTCTAACTATATCTTCCTTTTCTCTGATATTATCTATTGAGTCAAGGCAAATAATTACAAATTTTTCTCCCATAGCCATCATAACATTTGTATGATAAATTGCTTTTCTTTCTTCTTGCTGATTATTTTCAATAGTTTGATAAGAATGGAAAGCAACTTTTTTATAGCCAAAATCATTACAGAAAATATCTAAAAGTTGTTTGTCTGCTCTTTCAGAGATAGAGCAATAAGCCTTCATATTTTTTCTATCTAAAACCAAAGAACCTGTTCCTTCTAAAAATATATTTTCTTTTTCCAAGTTAGAATAATCTACAATATTTATATTATTTGGATTTGTAGCAAAATCATAAATGTCTTCTCTTCTTTCAAGCCTTCTGTTTTTTGCAAACATAGGATATAAAACTACTGTGTTATTTTCTGGGTGAGTTGAAAACCAGTTGTTAGGGAAGATACTATCAGGTGTGTGTGGCTCTTTTGTATCTTCCAAAACTTTTACATTTATTCCGTTATCTATTAAAGTTTTCACCATATTATCAAATTCAAAAAGAGCATCATTTTGAATTTCAAAAGGAGATTTTCCATCTTTTTTTTGATAGTAATTATTAACTGCTGTTTCTTCATTAAAAGCAAAACTAACAGGCCTTATCATTAAAATTTTATTTGTGATATGTGTATTCATATTTTTTCCTCCATTTAGTCTTATAAAATAGTTTACTATATTTCTCTCTTAAATACAAATTATTTATAAAAGTTTTATTAAAATTATGAAGAAATAAAAAGCTACTGAAAAGTAGCTTTTTTTTTAATAAAATGGTAATATGAAGTGAAAGAAAATATTTAAAAATAGAAGGAGAAGTAAAGTTGAATTTTTTAATTATATTAGAAATTATAATAGTAGTTTTAATAATTTTTTATGATAAAAAAGGAGTACCCATTTTTTTATATCATCAAGTGAATAATAGAGTTAATGTTAAGCCAGAAATTTTTGAGGAACATTTAAAAATAATAAAAAATCTTGGAATGAAGACAGCTACAATTACAGATTATTATGAGAATAAAATTTCTAAAAATACTGTTTTGATAACATTTGATGATGGCTATTATGATAATTTTAAATATGTTTTTCCATTGTTAAAAAAATATAATATGAAGGCTACGATATTTTTGAATACTTTATATATTGGAGAAAAAAGAAGAAATGATACTCAAATTGATACTAATTACAATACTAATTTAGAGGCAATAAAAAAATATATGGAAACTGGAAATGGAAATACAGAGCAGTATATGTCTTGGGAAGAAATAAAACTTATGTATGAAAGTGGACTTGTAGACTTTCAGGCACATTCACATAAACACATGCCCATTTTTAAAAATAATAAAATTTTAGGACTTACTCAAAAAGAAAATATGGATTCAAGCGACTTATTTTTGTATGGTAAATTAGAAGAAAATTATCCAATTTTTAGAAAAAGAGGAGAATATACAGGTAAAGCAACAATAATTCAAAAAGAATTTTTTGAAATTTTTAGAAAATATTATTTAGAAAATTTAAAAGAAAAATTTGATAAGAAAGAAGTATTGGAAGAAGCACAAAAATTTATAGATAAAAATAACTCTTATTTTCATATAGAAACAGATGAAGAATATGAAAATAGAATAAAAGAAGAATTTTTAATGAATAAAAATTTAATTGAAAAAAATCTTGGAAATAAAGTTTTATTTTTTTGCTGGCCTTGGGGTCATAGAAGCAAAGAAACTGTAAATATTTTAAAAAAATTAAATGTAAAAGGCTTTATTTCAACAAAAAAAGGAACAAACTCATTAAATCCAAATTGGAATTTAATCAGAAGAATAGAACTTAGAAAATATACAGCAAAAAAATTTAAAATAAATTTATTGGTTGCTAGAAATTTAATTTTGGGGAAAATTTATGGCTATATTTCATAAAAAATTAAAATAAAAAATAAAATTGGAGGAATAAATGGAAATTGTTGGTTCATTAGTCTTATTTATGGTATTTATTTTTGTATATTTAATAATAGTTGAAGTTTTTGTAATGCTTTTTAGAATAACTGGACTTACAGATGAAAAAGCAAGATTTCAAGTGATATCTATGCTTACAAATAGTGGATACACAACAAGAGAAGCAGAACTTATTATAAATAGTAAAACTAGAAGAAAACTTGCAAGATTTGTAATGATTTTTGGATATGCTTTTACTGTAACAATAGTTTCGGCAGTTGTAAATATATTTTTACAATTTAGAAATACTTTTACTGGGGGTGCTGTTGCATTTATTCCATTATTTATAGCAATTTTAATAATTTTATTTTTTGTGAAAAGAAATAATTGGATAAAAAAAATTCTTGATAAATTTATTGATAAAAGTGCAAAAAATTTTTTATATCACCAAGATAGAAATACTATAATTATAATAGATGATTATAATTATTTAGTAATGGCAAAAATTGAAATAAATATAATTCCAAAAGAATTAAAAGATGTAAATTTATATAATAGCAATATAAAAAAGAAATATGGAATAAATGTAATTCTTAAAAAAACTGGAAGTGTTGAAGTTTTACCAGATGGAGATACAACTTTTGCTAGTGGAGATATAATTGTTGTGATGGGAGAAGAGAAAAAAATAAGAGAAATTTTTGATATAAAAAAATCATAAAAATAAGCAAGAGTATAACAAACTACTAAATCATAGAGAGTTAAAATGAGAAAAATAATAATAAAAAAGGGTAGCTTTGCTACCCTTTAAAATTAGTTTTTTATCTTTGTTTATTAGAAATTATCCAATAACTACGATATTTGAAGCTTGAGGACCTTTTTGTCCTTCAGTTATTTCAAATTCAACTTCTTGACCTTCAAATAATTCTTTGAATCCTTCTTTTTGAATTTGAGAGAAATGTGCAAATACATCATTTCCATCTTCACCAGTAATAAAACCAAAACCTTTTTCTTTGTTAAACCATTTAACAGTACCTTTCATTAAAACCCTCCATAAAATAAAATTAATAATATATGAAGCAACTGCAAATCTAATTGAATATATCTATAAAAGCATATAGAACAATTTAATACTAGAAAAAGGAATTTACTACCTACTATCATAATATTAAATAAAAATAATTCAAGTAATTAGAGTTAAACATCATACTCAAAATCATTATACACCATAATCACTAAAAAGTAAACTATTTTTTTGTGAAAATGTATTTTTTTTGAATTTTTTTTGTTAAATATTGATATTTTTTTATATTTAGTAATGAAAATATATAATATTTTTTTTGAAATTTTTTAAAATATATTATATAATAATAAAAATGAAAGAAAAGTACACAAGTAATATATAATATAAAAAATTGAAAGGAAGTGTTTTTTAATGAAAATTGTAGTAGTAGGTGCAAACCATGCAGGAACAGCTTGTATAAATACAATGTTAGAAAATTATAAGGATAATGAGGTTGTAGTATTTGATAGAAATTCAAATATAAGTTTTTTAGGTTGTGGAATGGCTTTATGGATAGGAAAACAAATTTCATCAGGAGATGGACTTTTCTATTGCGATAAAAATAAATTAGAAAACTCTGGTGCAAAAGTTTATATGGAAACAGGAGTTACTAATATAGACTTTGAGAAAAAAATAGTTTATGCAGAAGGAAAAGATGGTAAAAAATATGAAGAAGCTTATGATAAATTAGTTTTATCAACTGGGTCATTACCAATAGAAATTCCAATTCCGGGAAGAGAACTAGAAAATGTTCAATTCGTAAAATTATATCAAAATGCAAAAGAAGTTATACAAAAATTAGAAAACAAACCTGAAATAAAAAAAGTTGCAGTAGTGGGAGCAGGATATATAGGTGTAGAACTTGCAGAAGCTTTCCAATTAAATGGAAAAGAAGTTCATTTAATTGATTCTTGTGATGATTGCTTGTCAACTTACTATGATGAAATTTTTAGAAAAAAAATGAATGCTAGATTAGAAGAAAGAGGAGTAATTTTAGAACTTAATCAACTTGTAAAAGAAATCAAAGGAAATGGAAAAGTTGAAAAAATAGTTACAGATAAAAAAGAATTTGATGTAGATATGGTTGTTATGTGTGTAGGATTTAGACCAAACACAGAACTTGGAAAAGGAAAAATAGAATTATTTAGAAATGGAGCTTACATAGTAGATAAAACTCAAAAAACAAGTTTAGATGATGTCTATGCTGTGGGAGATTGTGCAACAGTTTATGATAATACTATTGACGCTGTAAATTATATAGCACTTGCTTCAAATGCACTTAGATCTGGAATAATAGGAGCTCATAATGTTTGTGGAAATCATTTAGAAGGAGTAGGAGTTCAAGGTTCAAATGGAATTTCTATTTACGGTTTAAATTTAGTTTCAACAGGTCTTACTCTTGAAAAAGCACAAAGATTAGGAATAGATGCTTTGGAAACAACTTACACTGATTTACAAAAACCAGAATTTATAGAAACAACTAATCCAGAAGTTACAATTAGAATAGTTTATAGAAAAGATGATAGAAGAATAATTGGAGCTCAAATGGGTTCTGAACATGATATATCTATGGGACTTCATATGTTCTCTTTAGCAATACAAGAAAAACTTACTATTGATAAATTAAAATTATTAGATATTTTCTTCTTACCACATTTCAATAAACCATATAATTATATAACTGCTGCAGCTTTAGCAGCAAAATAAAAATAAAAATAAAAAAATATTAAATTTTACAGAAATAATTTTAGGGGATTTGGGGCGTTAGCCCCAAGCCTCGCAGAGAAGGGAAATAGCGAGCAGAGCGAACGCTGTCTCCTTTTTTTTATTTTCTCTTGTTAATTTTTATAAAAAATTATATACTAAAACAAATATTTTTTATAAGGGAGAAATAAAAATGCAAAATTTTTTTGAATGCCACTTAATAAATAGAAAAAAAGTAGCAGAGCAAACAATAGAGTTAATAATTACTAAACCTAAAAATTTTAAATATAATATAGGGCAATATGTTTTGATAAATTTGAATAATACTGAAAAAAATATTTCAGGAATTACGAATAAAGCATTTTCTATTTCATCACATACTGATGAAGATACTTTAAGATTTGTGATGAGAAAAAGTGAAAGTGATTTTAAACAAAGATGTTTGGACTTAGAAGAAGGAGAAAAAATTTTTATAAGTTCTCCAAAGGGAAATTTTTCAATAAAAAATTATGATAAAGATAGTGAAGAAAAAAAAGGAATTGTTTTTCTTGCTTCTGGAATGGGAATTGCTCCAATAATTCCAATGTTAATGGAATTTGAAAAAAGAAATTCTAAAAAAGAAGTTCATTTATTTTATTCAAACAGAACAATAGAAAAAACAACTTACGATAAAGAATTACAAGAATTTAAAATAGAAAATTATAAATATCACAGAGTTTTAACTGGAATAGAGCCAAGAATAAATTCTGATTTACTTAATTCTAAATTGGGAGATTTAAAAAAATATAAATTTTATATAGTTGGGACTATTGCTTTTATAAAAACAATGAAGCAAATTTTAGAAGAGAATAATCTAACAAAAAACGATTATTTAGTTGATAATTATGGGTAAAAAATGGGGCGACTGCGGAGATAAATCTCCTGTCGCCCTTTCTTGTGGGGGCTTCGCCCCCAACCCTCCCCAAAATTATTTTTATAAATTTTTTTAAGAGGGCGTCGGGGCGACAGCCCCGACATAAAAGGCGAGGCAGTCTAAATAAAAATGCATCTAAGAATGCTCTAAAATTGCTTTGCAATTAAGAACCTCTAAGACAGAACATTAGCTCGTAGCGAGCCAAGAGATTTTAATTAGAAAATAAAAAAGCTGAAAGAAAAATCTTTCAGCTTTATATTTTTATTCTTATTTTTGTGCTTCAATCAATTGATTTATTTCAGCAATAACTTCATCAGGATCAAATCCATGAGAAGCAATTCCTTCTCCTAAAGCTTCACCTGAAGCAATCATACAACCTACACAACCAAGTCCATGTCTTTGAAATACTTCAACTATAACTGGATATTTTTCTACTGCTTCCATTATATTCATATCTTTTGTTACCATTTTATTCCTCCTTAAAGTTTTTATCTAGTATAATAATTATAATAAAATTTACTAATTTTGTCAAGATTTATATTTTCTTAATAATTTTTATATTATTTTATAAACCTTTTACGATATCATCTATTTTTATAGCAGTTTTTAAAATTTCTTCAATATCTTTTAAGTAAAGCATATTAGTTCCATCAGATTTTGCACATTCTGGGTCAGGGTGCACTTCTGCAAAAATTGCATCTACTCCAACTGCCATACCTGCTCTTAAAAGTGGGTAAACATATTCTCTATCTCCAGCAGTAGATGTTCCAAGTCCACCAGGTCTTTGAACGGAATGAGTTACATCAAAAACGATTGGATAATTGAAATTTCTCATTTCTAATAAGGCTCTCATATCTACAACCATATTATTGTAGCCAAACATTGCTCCTCTTTCACATAGTAAAATATTTTTTGTTCCAGCTTCCTCCATTTTTGTAACAACATTTTTCATATCCCAAGGAGCTAAAAATTGTCCTTTTTTAACATTAACTGCCTTTCCAGTTTTGGCAGCTGCAACTAATAAATCTGTTTGTCTACATAAAAATGCAGGTATTTGTAACATATCAGCAACCTCTGCTACTTTTTCACATTGCCAAGGCTCGTGTACATCTGTTATAACAGGTACATCAAATTTTTCTTTAATTTTTTTTAGCATCTCCATTCCTTTTTCAAGTCCCGGCCCTCTAAAAGAATGAATTGAAGAACGATTTGCCTTATCAAATGATGATTTAAAAATATAATCTATTCCTAATCTGTCACAAATTTCTTTAAGTTTTCCTGCTACTTCTTCCATAATTTCTTCTGATTCCATAGCACAAGGTCCACCTATAAAAGTAAATCTTTTCTTTCCTCCAATTTCTATGTTTCCAACTTTAACTTTATTTACATCGTTTATTAACATTATACCTCCTGAGTATTTTTATAAATTTTCTTCTTTAATTTTTCTTCTAACGATTTCTCTTCTTGCAATTTCCTTATCATCAAAGTGCATTTTTTTTGTTCCAACTATGTGATAAGTTTCGTGTCCTTTTCCAGTTATAAGTATTATATCATTTTTTTCAGCTAAATTTATAGCTTTTTTTATTGCTTCTTCTCTTTCGGCTTCAAAATAATATTTATAGTCCAAAGAAAAGCCTTTTTTTACCTCTTCAAAAATTTGATTTGGATTTTCTGTTCTTGGATTATCAGAAGTAAGTATAGTTATATCACTATATTTTTCTGAAATATTTGCCATAATAGGTCTTTTTCCTCTATCTCTATCTCCTCCACAACCAAAAATAGTTATAACTTTATTTTTATTTGGAATTTTTTGAGCAGAAAGAATAACATTTTTTAAAGCATCTGGTGTGTGAGCATAGTCAACTATTACTTTGTAATTTTGTCCACAATCTAAATTTTCAAATCTACCCGGAGCAGATTTTATATTTTCAATATTTTTTAAAATTTCTTCCATAGGTAAACCAAGTTTTAATGCTATTCCTATAGTAGATAAAAGATTATATAAATTAAATTCTCCAAATAAATTAAATTTTACAGTATATTTTTGACATTCTAATTCTTTATCTTCGGGGTTTGGGGTGCCAGCCCCAAGCCTCGCAGAGATGGGAGACAGTGAGCGAAGCGAACGCTGTCTCGCTTTTTTATAAAGTATTTCAATCTTGTTATTTTCTATAAATTTTCCAAATAAATTATTTTCTACTTTATTTTCTTTTAAAGAATAAGATATAGGATTAAAATCTTTTTTTAATTCATCGTAAAGTTTTTTTCCGTACTCGTCATCAATATTTATAGAAGCATTATTTTTATCTCTTAATTTATAAAATAATTTTTTCTTTGCTTCAAAATAATTTTCCATACTTAGATGATAGTCTAAATGGTCTTGAGTTAAATTTGTAAAAATAGCATAATCAAAACTTACAGTTTCAACTCTACCCACTTCCAAAGAATGAGAACTGACCTCCATTATAACTGTATCTATATTTTTTTTAAGAGCTTTATCAAAAATTTTAATTAAATCTAATGATTCAGGTGTTGTGTTTACTGCCTCAAAAACTTCATCTCCAATTTTATAATCAATAGTACCAATACGACATATTTTTTGCTTTGCCAAAAGTTTTTCAAGCATATATGTTGTACTTGTTTTTCCATTCGTTCCAGTAATTCCTATAATTTTTAATTTATCTTGTGGATAATCAAAAAAATTAGAGGCAATTACAGAAAGATTTTTTCTCAAATTTTCAATTAAAATATAATTTACATTATGAGTTAAATCAATTTTTTTACTGACTATTATACAAGTAGCACCATTTTCAACAGCCTTATCTATATAGTCGTGCCCATCAACATTTGCTCCCTCAAGAGCAACAAAAATATTTCCCTCTTTTATTTTTCTTGAATCATATTCAATACCAGAAAAAATATTTTCTTTTAAATTTACATCTTTTAAGATTTCATATTTTATATCTTTTAGAATTTTATTTATTTTTTCCATAGAAACTCCTTAGATTTTATTTGCTTTAATTATAACAGAAATTTTATAAATAAGTCTATAAAATAATAATATATTTTATAACATTTTTCGCTTTAAACAAAAACAAGTATCTTTAAAATTTTTATAAAGTTCTATAAAAAAACAAAAAAAAAAAAAATAGAACAAAAATATTGAAAAAATAAAAATAATGTGATAATATTTATCTAATAAAATTATTTTTTAAAAAGGAGGAGAAAAATTATGTTGGCTTTTGTTATAGGAATTATACTTGGAGCTATTTATTTGGTAGCTAATTTAGTAATGTGCTTGTTTACTAGAGATGAAGATATGAGGAAAGCCGGAGCTGTTGTTATAACAATAGTAATAGCAATTATATGGTATAAATTTTTTCTTTAAAATGGAATGGGGGGATTTTATGAGCTGGTTTAGTCTTCAAGGAATTTTTATGATTTTAATTATTTCTATTCCTATTTTTTTAATATTATATGTAATCTTTCGAATTATAAAGAAAATTAATATCTTTTTTACTAAAAAATGTTTTATTTGTGGAATAAATGGAGGGTGGTATAAAATCTCAGGAGGTTTTATTTGTAAAAAATGTATTAGGTTATGTGAAATTAAATATAGAAATAAGAAAAAGTGTCGTCCTCTATCTAGAGAAGAAATAAGAATTTCAATAGAAAAAGAAAAAGAAAGAGTAGAAAAAGTAAGGGAAAGAATTAGGATGCTAAATCAAGAAAAACATGAAGAAGAAGAAAAAGTTAAAAAGATAAAGGAAGAAAAAATTAGAAGAAAAAAAGAAGAAAAAGAACAGAAAAAAAAGGATAAAAAAGTTAGAGAAGAAAAAATAAAGGAGGAAAAACAGAAGGTAAGAGAGGAGAAAATTAGAATTAAAAAAGAAAAAGAAAAGAAGATAAAGGCGGAGAAAGAGAAGAAGATAAAGGAAGAAGAAGAAAAGAGGAAAGAAGAAGAAAAAATAAAAAAGAAAAAAGAAGAAGAAATAAAAAAATTTAAAATTACTAAGGTAGTAGAGGGATTTGATAAAAAAATTCTTGTGGCTTTCGATAATGAAAGTAAGAAAATTATGATTTATAAGTATATTTCTAGAAAAGAAATTGAGAAATATATATATAGTTACTATGACATTGTCAAGTGTAGTTTTAGAGAAGGACCTGTAGAAGTAAAAAATAATAATAATACAGGAGATATATTACTTGGAGCTGCAGCTTTTGGAACTAAAGGAGCAGTACTTGGAAGTATGATGGGAAGTAATGTTCAAAAAAAGACTATAACTAATATGTATGTAAGAATAGTTCTAAAAATATCTGGAGAATTAAAATATGATTTTATTAATATCATAAATTTTAAGACAACAGTTGGTTCTAGTAGTTATAATATAGGAAAAAATACAGGAGAAAAAATAATTGATATTTTAGAAGATATAATTAAAGAACAAAAAAAAGAAAGTAAACAAATAAATTCTTCATTATCTATACCCGATGAGATTCTAAAATATAAAACTTTATTAGAACAAAGAATAATAACACAAGAAGAATTTGATAAAAAGAAAAAAGAATTACTAAATTTATAGTTTCTATATAAAAAGATCAGAGTAAATTAAAAAGGAGTGATTTAATATGAAAAAAATAGTATTTATTTTAAGTTTAATTTTTAGTATGAATTTGTTTTCATGGCAAATAAAAGAAAATGATTATCAAGAGTATTATAATTCAAAGATTGGATATGTAGTAGATTATCCAACAAAATATTTTGAATTTTTAGCTCATTCAAAAAATGGAAGAGAAATGCAAACCGAAAATGGAAAAGTGTATGTTTCGTTTTATGGAAGAAGTAATGATTATGATGGACCAACTATAGAGGATAAGTATAGGGAAGAACTTGAAAGACTAGGAGATGTTTCTTATAAATTTTTGGGGCAAGATACATATTCTATTTCATATACAAGAAATGGGAAAATTTATTTTAAAAAAGTTGCATGTAATAGAAATAATACAACTTATGTAACTCTTTACTTTGTTTACGATAAAAAGTATAAGAAATTTATGAATTCAGTAATAAAAAGAATGGTAGATTCTTTAGTAATAGAATGTTGTTGTATAGATTGTAAAATTTTATTATACTAAAAAATTTATTTTCAACAAAGAAAAGGAGTGTGTGAAATTTTTTCTGTAAATTACCTTCTATGGTAATTAAAAAAATTTTAAAGTTAAAAAAATTCATACATTTATTTAACAAAATAATATAATAGATTTTTTAACATGTCAAGAACGCTCTCTTCAAGGGAGCGTTCTAAATTTATTGAGATTTTTCTTTAAAAATTAAATCTTTCTTTATACAT
>JAGYHM010000019.1 GCA_018457305.1 Fusobacterium sp.
AGCGTTCTCAACTTAATAACAGAGAAACTGCAATGAAACTTTTAAAATCTAAATTATTAGAAGAAGAAATGAAAAAGAAAGAAGAAGAAATGAAAAAAATTCAAGGGGAACAAAGTGAAATTGGTTGGGGAAGCCAAATTCGTTCCTATGTATTTCAACCTTATGCTCTAGTTAAAGACCACAGAACTAATACAGAAATTGGAAATGTTAAAGCCGTCATGGACGGAGATATTGATGATTTTATAAATTCATTTTTGAATTGGACTAAGTTAAAAAAATAAAAAAACTCTAATTATAATTTTCTTAGATATAGATTATTGGATTTTTAAGGCGAAGCCTTAAAGTGAAGTCGCCACCGCAACATGGCTTTGCCCGTAGCGAGCCTAAAAAGTGTATAATAAGTTAAAAAATTAAATTTATTGCTAAATTTTTATATTTATGTTAAAATAAAATAACGATAGTTATATTAAAATATTTTTATGAGGAGAATTATGAAAATACTTGTAGATAAAAAGAAAACTGCACTATTCTATAAAGAAAAAGAAATAAAATATAAAGATTTAATTTTAAATATTAAAAAATTAGTTAAATTCACAAAATTAGAAGAGAAAAAAAATATAATGGTTTTTATGGAAAACAAGCCTGAATTATTATATTCTTTTTTTGCTATCTGGAAAGCAAAATCTACTGCTGTGTGTATAGATGCTTCAAGTACAGCAAAAGAATTAGCATATTTTATAGAAAATTCTGAATCTTCAAAAATATTCACCTCAAAAGCAAAATACGAAAGAGTAAAAGAGGCTCTTGAATTATTAGATAAACAAGGGGGCGACTGCGTTCCTTCGGAACTGTCGCCCTCTCCTGTGGGGGCTACGCCCCCAAGCCCCCAAAAAGAAAGTGTGAGACAACAGAATTTACACCCTTCAGAGTGCCACGTCGCACCAGCAAGCAGACCGTTAGGTCGTAGCGAGCCAAAAAAAATAAATTATAGTTCACAAGTGGAAATAATTATTGTAGATGAAATAAATTTTGAAAATATTATTTTGGAAAATATAAATTACGATGATTTATTTATAGAAGCACCTCAAAAAGAAGATGTTGTTTTTATGCTTTATACTTCAGGAACAACTGGAAAACCAAAGGGAGTTATGCTAACTTTTGATAATTTGCTTTGTGTAACGGAAGCTCTTAATATGAATCAAATGTTTAATGAGCATGATAAAGTTTTGGCTCTACTTCCAATGCACCACATACTTCCATTGCTTGGAACAGGAATTTTACCTCTTATAAATTCAAGTCAAATTATTTTTATAGAAGAAATTTCTTCGGCTGCACTTATGAAGGCAATGAAAGAACATAAAATTACTATGCTAGTTGCAGTTCCAAGACTTTTTGATATGATACATAAAAAAATAATGATGAAAATTGATGAAAGCAAAGTTGCAAAATTTATTTTCAAACTTGCTGAAAAAATAAATTCAGAAAGATTTAGTAAAAAAATATTTAAAAAAGTTGGAGATGAATTTGGAGGAAATTTAAAAATATTTGTTTCTGGTGGCTCTAAATTAAGTGCAAAATTAGTTAAGGACTTTAAAACTTTGGGCTTAAAAATTGTTGAGGGTTATGGAATGACAGAAACAACTGCTATGGTTTCTTATACACCTATGCACGATATTGTACCTAGCTGTGCTGGGCAAGTAGTTAAAGATGTTGAAGTTAAAATAGCTGATGATAAAGAAATTCTTGTTAAGGGAAGAAATATTATGAAGGGCTATTACAATAATCCAAAGGCAACGGCAGAAATTATTGATGAGGACGGTTGGTTGCACACTGGAGATTTAGGAAATTTAGTTGGAAATCATCTTTATATAACTGGTAGAAAAAAAGAAATGATAGTCTTGGCAAACGGAAAAAATATAAATCCAATAGAGATTGAAGATAAAATTTTAAGTGGGACAAAACTTATATCTGAAATCGTTGTCTTGGAGCATAATAATAATTTAACAGCAGTTGTAAAACCAGATTTAGAAAAAGTTAAAGAGGAAAAAATTGCAAATATTTATGAAAATTTAAAATGGCAAATAATAGATAAATACAATAAAACAGTTGCTGATTACAAAAAAATATTAGATGTAAAAATTATTAACGAAGATTTTCCAAAAACAAGAATTGGAAAGATTAGAAGATTTTTAATTCCAGATATGCTAGCTGGAAAATTAGAGAAAAAAGAAAGAAAAGCTGAACCTAATTTTGAGGAATATAATAAATTAAAAAAATATTTAATGGCTACAAAAGAAAAAGAAGTTTACTATGATTCTCATATAGAAATTGATTTGGCTATGGACTCTTTGGATATGGTTGAATTTTTAAATTTCATTGAAGTTAATTTTGGGCTTAAAGAAGATGATTTGATTTCAAAGAATCCAACTCTTTTACAGCTTGCTGAATTTATAAAAGAAAATAAAAGTAGTGAGAAAATAGTTGATACAAATTGGAATGAGATTATAAATAAAGATATAGATATAAAAATTCCAAATTCAACTAGTTTTTCTGGTTTTATAAAATTTATTTCTTACTTTTTATTTAATTCTTATTTTAGAGTGAAAGTTGAAAATAAAGAAAAATTAAAAGCTAAACCTGCAATTTATATTGGAAATCACCAAAGTTTTATAGATGGTTTCTTACTTTCTTATTCTTTTTCAAAAGAGATTTTTAAGAATACTTATTATCTAGCAACAGTAAAGCATTTTAAAGGTGCTTTAATGAAAAAAATTGCTAATTCTTCAAATATAATTTTAATTGATAAAAATAAAGATGTTACAGAAACGATTCAAATAGTTGCAAAAATTTTGAAGCAAAATAAAAATATAGTTATTTTCCCAGAGGGAGTTAGAACAAGAGACGGAAACTTAAATAAATTTAAAAAGACTTTTGCTATCTTGGCGAAGGAATTAAAAATTGACTTGCAACCTTTTGTTATTGATGGGGCTTATGAGGTTTTTCCTCCTAATAAAAAAATCCCAAAAATGGGAAAAATTCAAATTGAATTTTTAGATAGAGTAGAGAGTAAAGATTTTGAGAATTTATCTTATGATGAAATTACAGAAAAAATTTATAATTTAGTTAAGGGGAATTTATAAAAAAAAGGACTGCTATGCAGTCCTTTTTATTTATTTAAAAATCTTTTTTATAAGTTCCCGCCTTAACTAAATCTTGTGTATATTTTTCTTTTGCATTAAAAATAATATCTTGTGTTGTTCCTTTTTCCACAACTTTTCCATTTTTCAAAACTATAATTTTATCTGCTATTTTTTTCACAACTGAAATATCGTGTGAAATAATTAGATAGGACATATTTCTTTTCTTTTTAATTTTCAAAAAAAGTTCTAAAATTTGTTTTTGTGTAAGCATATCAAGAGCAGAGAAGCACTCATCTGCTATTAAGAGTTTAGGTTGCATTATCAAGGCTCTTGCTATTCCAACTCTTTGATTTTGTCCACCTGAAAGTTCATGTGGATATCTATCTAAAATATTTCCTTCAAGTTCAACTTCATTCAAAATTTCTTTTAAATATTTATCTTCATCAATTTTTTTAGAATTTTTTTGATATCTAAATCCTTCCAAAATTATATCTTTTATTTTTAATCTTGGATTTAAACTGCTATATGGATTTTGAAATATAAGTTGAATTTTATTTTTCAATAATTTTTTTTCTTCTTTATTCATTTCAAAAATATTTTTTCCATCGTAATAAATATTTCCAGATTTTTTTTTGAGTAAGCCTATAATTATTCTGGCAATAGTTGTTTTCCCACTTCCAGATTCTCCAATTAAGGCAAGGGCTTCCCCCTCTTTTATTTCAAAATTTATATTTTGAACTCTTACTCCACTATCATATATTTTTTCTAAATTTTCAACTTTTAATAAATTTTTCATATTATTTTCTCTTTTCTTTTTTATTCCTCAAAAAAATTAAAAGCGTCTATCAATAATTTTGTATATTCATTTTGAGGGTTTTTAAGTATATTTCCCGTTGAATTATCTTCTAAAATTTCCCCATTTTGCATAACTATAATTCTATCACAGATTTGACTGAGCAGTCTTATATCATGGCTAACATAAATCAAAGAAATTTTTTTACTTACACAAATTTCTTTTAATAATCTTATAAAATGAACTTGATTTATAACATCCAAAGAAGTCGTAGGCTCATCTGCCAAAAGTAATTTTATACTATTATTACACAGAGCAAGAACAATAGAAATTCTCTGTTTCATTCCACCAGATAGTTCATTTGGATAACTATTTAAAATAATTTCTATATTCTTTAAACCAATATCTTTTAAATCTTTTGTAATTTTTTCTAATAATTTTTCTTTCGTATTTTGCTTTCCATAAATACGAGTATATTCTTCTAATAATTGAGTTTTTAATTTTTCATAAGGATTTAAAGTATTTATAGAGTCTTGCAATATAACAGACATATTTTTCGTACATATTTCTCGTCTTTTATCTTTTTTTTTCTTATCTAAGGGAATTATAAATTGACTTTTTATTTTGGGGGTTTGTACTCTACCGCCTACGGCTAAGCATCTAAGAACTTCTAAGCAAACAAGTTTGCAAGAATTTCTAAGAGGGCTTACCTCAAGCCTCGCAGAGAAGGGAAACAGTGAGCAAAGCGAACGCGGTTTCCCTTCTTTTTTTTCATCCAATAAATTTTGCTTCTCTAAAAAAATTTCTCCCTCTAAATTAAATTTTTTCTCATCACAAAAAGATGAAATAGCATTTATAAAAGTAGTTTTCCCACAGCCAGACTCACCAACTATTCCAACTAATTCTCCTGTCTTCATTTCAAAATTTATATTTTTCAAAATTTTATTTTTTTGCTTTTTTAAAATAACATTCAAATTTTTTATTTTAAGCATTTTTTCACTCTCACTTTTAATCTTTAATCTTTAATACTTTCAAAGAATATATTTATAGATAGAGAAATCCAAAATATACAAAAACTTGGAATTAATATTAAAGATGGCTTTGATATAAAATAAATTCTGTATTCATACAACATTGCACCCCAATCAGGTTTTGTAAAATCAGAGCCAAGCCCAATAAAAGTTAGGGAAGCATATTGAATTATAACGGCTGCTGCCGTGTTTCCAAAATTCACATAGAGTTCTGGCAAAATATTTATAAGTATTCTTCTGTATAAAATTACATACCAAGGTACACCCAATATTATAGAGGCTTGAATATATTCTTTATTTTTTTCTCTTTTAGTTAAGGAATCCGTTTGATTTAAGTAGTTTCCCATTCCAAAAATTCCAAGAGCTAAACCTGCTGTGAGTGGACTTATTCCAAATATAGCCGTAATTATCATTGCAGAAATTAGAGAGGGAACTATCATAAATAAATCAATTAAAGATTTTATTGCAGTACCTATAAAATTTTCAAAATATCCAGAGATAAGTCCTAAAAAAGTTCCGACAATAAAAGAAACTGAACTAGATATTATTAAAACTTCTATTGTTCTTAAACCACCTGCTAAAATTAAAGAGAAAACATCTCTGCCTAAATTATCAGTTCCAAAAATATGTGCCCTTGAAAAATTTAAAAATATTTTATCTAGTTGAATATCTGTGCTTAAATTTGTGCTCTGTGAAAAGATTAAAATTAAAATAAGGAGCAAAATATTCAAAGCAAGTATAATTTTTTTCATCACTTAGTCTTCTCCTTTAAAAAAATCAATAAGAAATCAATAATCAAATGAACAGAAAACATCCACACAAATAAAATAACTAAATAGGCTTGAATTACATTATAATCTCTTGCAACTATGCTGTTTATCAAAAAATAACTAATTCCAGGAATAGCAAAGGCAAATTCAACTACAACGCTGCCTCCTATAACAGATGAAAATTTTACTAAACTAGCCGATAAAATAGAGTATAAAACTGGTTTATAGCAGTGTCTTAAAAGTATATATTTTAGATTATAGCCCCTTATTAAATAAAATTTTACATAAGTTTCTTTTTGTAAATTTGTAAATATTTTTTTAGAGATTCTTGTTAGATTAGCACTCTGATAAATAACTAAAATAAAAATTGAAAAAAATATTCCCCAAAAATTTCCACCAGAGAAAAAACTTATAATTTTTAATTTCACTCCAAGATAATAAATAATAAAAATTGAAATTATAAAAGAGGGAAAACTTAAAGTAAAGACTGATAAAAATCTTGTGAAAATATCAAAGAAGCCATTTTCTTTTATACTAGCTAAAAAACCTAGAAAAAAAGATAAAATTATTGAGATAATTAAAGATGACATTCCAATAAGTAAAGAATATGGAAGTTTTCTTATAAGTTCATCTCTAATTGATAATTTACTAACATAAGAATAGCCAAAATTTCCCTTAAATAAATCTTTTACCCATAAAAAATACTGGCTAATTAAACTTTTATTTAAACCGTATTCTTTCATTAAAAATAATTTATTTTCTTCAGTTAGAGGTAAATTATATTTTTCTAATAGCATTTCAACTGGACTTATAGGAATCATTCTGACCACTATAAAAATTAAAATACTCATTATAAAAAATATAAATATGCTTTTTATTAAATATTTCATATTTTTTTAATTTCCTCCCATATTAAATCAGATGGAGCAAAACCCCATCTGTTTAAATTTTTTTTAATTTCCCCATATTGTATTGTTTTTAAGGGGGTTGGGGGCGTAGCCCCCACAAGAAAGGGCGGCAGGAGCTTTAGCTCCGCAGTCGCCCCATTTTATTATTTCACAAATAATTTTGGATTTACTATATAGTAATCTCCTGAATAAGGTCTGTAATCTTTTAATCTTTCTGACACTCCTATATTCCATTCAGGGTCAACTAAGAATAAAATTGGTAAATCTTTATAAATTTCTCCTTGAATTTCTTTTGCAATTTTTGTAACTTCAGCTTCATCATTTATTGTAGCTAATTTATCTAATAAAGCATCAACTTCTTTAGAAGAATAGTCAACCATATTTTTAGAACCTTTAGTTCTAAAAAATTGATTTAAGAAATATACTGGGTCTCCTGTTGGAGCAGAATGTTGAGCATATAAAATTATATCAAAGTTTCCTTTTTTAGCTTCTGCATCTATATTATCTACTATATTTGTTTTAGCTTCTATTCCTAAATCTTTTAATTGAGAAACCATAATTTGCATTATAACTTTTAAATCTGGTCTGCTGTTATAAGTTAATAAATCTAAACTTAAAACTTTTCCATCTTTTTCTCTTAGACCTTTATCATTTAACTTCCAACCATCTTTTTCTAAAATTTCTTTTGCTTTTTCTAAATTATATTCAACTTTTATATCTCCAGCAAATGGAAAATATTGAGCAAATAATCCATTTGCAATTCTTCCACCTTTTAATGCTTTGATATAATCTTCTCTGTTAAGTCCAAAATTAAGTGCTTCTTTAACAGCAGCTTCTTGTTTTATAATTCCAAAATATTGATAACCTGCATCAATTTTTTCAACTGTTTTTCCAGCGTCTTTTAATTCTTTTGCTATTTCAGGAGTGATACCGAAAACCATATCTAATTCTCCACTTTCAAAAGCTAATTTTAAAGAACTTAAATCTTTGAATGCTTTAATAATAACTTTTTCTCTTTTTTCATTGTCTTCATAATATTTATTTGGAACTAAGTCTAATGATACACCTGGTTCAAATTTTTCAATAACATAAGGACCTGTGAAAACATAATTAGAATCTACTTTTTTGAAAATAATATTTGTCCATTCAGTTAAAAATGCTTTTAAGTTTTGAATTTCTCTTTCAGTTGTTACTTTTACTTTATAGTCATCAATTTTTTCAAATTTAACTTTTCCACCAGTTGCATTTGATAAAGGATTTTCTTCTATAATAGTATTTAAAGACCAAGCCAAAGCATCTGCATTAACTTCAGTTCCGTCAGAAAATTTAACACCTTTGTTTAAGTCCATTTCCCAAACTAAACCATCTTTTTTAGAAACTTTATCTACATATCTTGAAACAAGTTTTCCTTCTTCATTTAATTTATAAACTGTTTCAGAAAGTCCATGAGTAGTTAAAGACCAAGGAGTTCCACCCTTAGTTGGCTCTATTGCTCCAACAACCCAAGTTTGTCCTACCATAATAGGCTTTTCAACTTTTTCTTCTACCTTCACAGTAGTTTCTGCTTTCTTTTCTTCTTTTTGTCCACAAGCAACAAAAATAGCCATTGTAAATGCAAGAAGTAATAACGATTTTAATACTTTTTTCATAACAAATTTATATGATACTCTTATCATATATCCTCCTTTTAAATTATATTAAGTTTATTATAACATTTTATCTTGAAAACTAAAAGAAAAATATTTTTATAGATAAATTAAATTATTTCAAAATTTATTTTTATATGCTTTATAAAATAATATTGCTGAATAAAAAAAGTGGGCGACTGCGTTTCACTGTCGCCCACTCTCGTGGGGGCTACGCCCCCAATACCCCCAAAAATTATTTTTATAAAATTTAATATTTTTCATAGTTTTATTATCTCTCTTTTGGCTATTTCTAAATCTTCATCAGTCAGAGAATTAAGGAAATCAATAATTTCTTTTTCTTCTTCCTCATCACAATACGGAACATTTGACATTTTAAACATAAAATCTTGTTTTTTTATTTTAATTTCTCTTTCAACTGCCTCTCTAATAAAATCAGAATAAGATATATTAAATATTTCAGATATTTTTTTTATATCTAAAATTGTATTTTCTTGAAATTTAACACTCATTGTTTTCATAATTTCCTCCTATTAAAACATTTTCTATATTATTATATTATCGTATTACCATAATATATTGTACAATTTTTATGGTAATATTTCAAGGTTTCATAAATTTATATTTTAAATAAATCTAAAAGTTCATCTTTTGTTAAGCTAGCAAAATTTCCACTTGAATTTTCAACAAAAGTATCACTTAGATTTTTCTTTTTTTCTTGAAGAAACAAAATTTTCTCTTCAATTGTATTTTTTGTAATTAAATTGAATACTTGAACCTTATTTTCTTGTCCTATTCTGTAAGCTCTATCTGTTGCTTGATTTTGAGCAGAAATATTCCACCAAGGATCTATATGAATAACAACACTAGCCTTAGTTAAATTTAGTCCTGTTCCTCCAGCTTTTAATGAAATTAAAAATAAAGGGACATCTTCATTTTGAAATTCATTTACCATTTGATTTCTTTTTTCTTTAGGAGTTTTTCCAGTCAATAATAAATGAGAAATTTTTTCTTTCTGACACTCTTCTATAATTAAATCCAAAACTGTTGTAAAAGAAGAAAATAAAATTATCTTTTGCTTATTTTCTATACTATGTTTAATTAAATCTATACAGGAATTAATTTTTGAAGAGGTAGCAGTGATATTTTCATAAACTAATCTCTGGTCTATACAAAGTTGTCTTAATTTAGTGAGCATAGCCAAAATTTCTATCTTATTATTAGATTCAGATATTTTTTCTCCCAGTTGTTTTTGTATTAATATTAAATTTGATTCATAAACTTTTTTCTCTTCACTAGATAATTCTACAAAATATGTTTCTTCTATTTTTTCAGGCAATTCAGTTAAAACATCTTGTTTTATTCTTCTCAAAATAAAAGGCTCCAACATTTTCTTTAATCTTTTTGTAATTTTATTATCATTATTTAGGACTATTGGTTTTTCATAATTTTTAGAAAAATATTCATAGTTAAATAAATAGTTCGGCATCAAAAAATCAAAAATAGACCAGATTTCTGCCAAATTATTTTCTATCGGAGTTCCACTTAAGGCTATTCTATTGTTAGAAACAAGTTTTTTAACAGTACGAGCCACTTTTGTTTTATGAGTTTTAATATATTGAGCTTCATCCAATATAATAGTATCAAAAGATATATTTTCATATTTATCTATATCTCTTTTCAAATAATCATAGGAAGTAATAATAATTTCGTCTTTAATATTAGCTATTTTTTCAAATCTATTTTTCTTATCTCCATAAATCAAAGTTATTTTTAAATCTGAATTAAACTTTTTAAATTCATTTTCCCAATTTAAAATAAGTGAAGCGGGAGTAATAATTATACTTGGCTTATCACAATTAAATTTTTCTGAATTTTTAATAGTTTCCAAATAAGAAATTACTTGCAAAGTTTTTCCAAGTCCCATATCATCAGCAAGAATACCAGAAAGATTCATAGCTCTTAATTTTAAAAGCCATTCAACACCTGATATCTGATAAGACCTTAAAATATTTTTATATTTAGGTAAAATTTCTATTTTATTTTCTTTAAATAAATCATCAAATTTTTTATCGGCTTCTAAATTTATATATTCATCAGACAGAGTTGAAAGTTGGTACATTCTTTGCATAGGCAATTTTATTTTCTTTTTTTTGAGCTCAGTATCTCTAATATCCAAATCCTTAACAAGATTATCTATAAATTCAAGCTGTTCTACATCTAATAAAATAGTTTCACCATTTTTTAATCTATAATATTTTTTCTTTTGTCTATACTGATTTAAAAAATCTAAAAGTTCTCCATTTTCTAAATCTGTTGAAGCAAAATTTATTTCTAAAAGATTTGATGCAACTTTTACACCAACAGAAAGATTAACTCTTCTTTTGATATTCATATTTTTAATTGATGAACTAAAAAATATTTCAGAATATTTCTTTATCGTAGTCAAAGTTTCATTAAAAAATTTATCTACTAATTTATTATTATCTAATATAAATACTTCTGAAATTTTATTTTTTTCTTCTAAGGAATTAAAGATATTAGAGCTAAAACTTTTTAAAATATCAACTAAAATTTTTAAATTTAAACTAATATACTCTTTCTCATAAGATAATTTTATAATTAAATTTTCATCTTGGTCTAAGTCTAAATATATTTGTGGCATAAAATTTTCATATTCTTCTATAAAATTTAAAATATTATCAGAAATTTTAATATTTTCTAATTTATTATTTAATAAAAATAAAATCTCTTTTATATCTTCTTTACTAAAAAGAGAAGGTGAATGATAAAGTTTATTATACAACTTTATTTCATGAAAATTCAAACTCATATATACAAAAGTTCTTAAGTTCTCATCAAACATATAAATTCTCTTATTTGTTATATAAAACTTTTGATATTCTCCAAAATTTTCTTTTAACTCATCTTCTAAATCATAATATCTAAATTTAGATTTTTTTCTAGCTTTAAATTTTTTACTAAATTTATTTTTTAAAGTCAAAATATAATTATTTTTGTAAGGAGTCATATCTAATTCAATTTCAAAATCTTGCTCCATAAATTTTATCTCAGTTAAATTTTCTTGATAAAGTTCATATATCTCATCTAAAATATATTCGTTAATATAAATATGTTCTCCAGAAATATGCTCTCTATTTCTCTTTAAAAAATCAATTTGAACTTTCCCAAATTCTGTAAAATTTTCGTAATTCATATTTACTTTTAAATTCTTTCCAAAAGATTTTATTGAATTATTTTCTAGGGGCACAAATAAATTATTTTCAATATTTTTTAAAAAATATAATTTTTCGTTTCCTATTTTAAATCTTATATAGAGATGAAGCTCTGAGTCATCAAAATATTCTTGAAGCTCAAGGCAAGGATAAAGTTCAATAAAATTTTCTTTTTCTGAATTTATATCTTCTAAAATTTCATTTTGAATTAAGTTTTTAAGCCAAGATTTAGAAGAAGATAATTTACTACTTATATAAAGATTTTCACTTGTTTTTTCAAAAAATACATTGGGATTTTCTGAATTTTCATCTTTAAAATAAAAAGGTGGCTCTATTTCATTTTCAACACAATATTTTGCAAGCATCCACACATGTGCACAAGGGTCATATGGAGCATGAAATTTGCAATCACAATAACTTGAAATATAAGTTCCATCCTCTTTTGAACTTATAATAGGATTATTTTCATAACCATACATAAAAGTTGTAGCTCTGTAAACAATTCTCGTTTTATTAATTGTATTTACACTGAGTTCTGCTAAAAAATCTTTAAACTCAGAAAAATGTTTTTTAGCATGAGCAAAATTTCTTGAGTAATCTTTATTTGCATATATATTTTCTAAACTTTCTAAATTAAATTTCATAATATTTTTTCCTCTTCTCAACTAATAAATTTTTTTCTTAATTTATTATATCATATCAAAAAAGCTCTGAATATAAAATCCAGAACTTTTTTTTAATTATTTCTCTATTTATTCCCATACATCATATCATAATATTTTTGATAATCTCCCGACACAACTTCTCTCACCCAAGCTTGATTATCTAAATACCATTTTACTGTTTTCTTTATTCCAGTTTCAAAATCAGTTTCGGGATACCAACCTAATTCTTTTGCAATTTTAGAAGAATCTATTGCATATCTCATATCGTGTCCCAATCTATCTTGAACATAAGAAATTAAATCGTAATTAACTTTTTCTATATCTATTTTTAAAATTTTCTTATAATTTTCGTTCTTTAAAATTTCTTCTCTTAAAGTATCAATAATTAGTTTCACTATATTTATATTTTGTTCTTCATTAAAGCCACCAATATTATAAATTTCTTGAACTGGTGCTTTTCTCAAAACTAAATCTATTCCCTTACAATGATCTTCAACATAAAGCCAATCTCTTACATTATCTCCCCTTCCATAAACTGGAATTTTTTTACCTTCTAAAATATTTTTTATAACTAAGGGAATCAATTTTTCAGGAAAATGGTAAGGTCCATAATTATTTGAACATCTAGTTATATTTATAGGTAGCTTATAAGTCTCTCCATAAGCAATTACTATATGGTCTGCCCCAGTTTTAGATGCTGAATAAGGAGATCTTGGATCTAATGGAGTTTTTTCTGTAAAGAATTTATCTCCGTAAGTTTTTAAATTTTTTCTATCTTTTAATACTTTTTTTAGTTCTTCATTATCTAATTTTAAAGCTATTGCTTCATCATAATCTTTCGTAAGACTTCCATAGACTTCATCAGTAGAAACTTGTAAATATTTAACACCATCTTTATAAACAGGATATCCATTCTCATCTTTTGAAATAGTCCATGCTTTTTTTGCATTTTCCAATAAATTTTGTGTCCCCAGTATATTTGTTTCTAAAAATACTTGTGGATTTTCAATAGCTCTATCAACATGAGATTCTGCAGCAAAATTTACAACATAATCTATTTCATTTTCTTTGAAAATTCTCTCTATTTCATTCTTATCACAGATATTAACTTTTTCAAATTTTACATTTTCATTTTTTAATTCTTCTTTTATTGTCCCTAGATTTCCAGCATAAGTTAAAGCATCTACTACCACAACTTTTATTTCTTCTTCTATTTCTTTTTTTTCATATCCAAGAAAATTATAAAATGATTTTTGTTTCGGGGTTTGGGGCACATATTTTTTCAATATATATTTTAAAAAATTTGCTCCAATAAATCCTGCTGCTCCTGTCACTAAATATGTTTTCATATTTCTTCTCCTATTTCCATAAGATATTTTCCGTAAGGAGTTTTTAAAAGTGGTTCTGCCAACTTATGTAATTGCTCCTTATTTATCCAGCCTTTTCTATATGCAATTTCTTCCAAACAAGCCACATAATGTCCTTGTCTTTCTTGAATTGTCTCAATAAAATTTGAAGCCTGTAATAAATTTTTATGTGTTCCTGTGTCAAGCCAAGCAAAACCTCTTCCAAGCAAATTAACTTTTAATTTTTTTTCTTCTAAATATAATTTATTTATATCTGTAATTTCTAATTCTCTTCTAGCACTAGGCTCAATTACTTTTGCTTTTTTTATTACTGTATTATCATAAAAATATAAACCGGGGATTGCATATTTAGATTTTGGATTTTTTGGCTTTTCCTCTAAAGATATAACATTATTATCTTTATCAAATTCCACAACTCCATATTCACTAGGATTATTTACTAAATATCCAAAAATTTCTGCTCCTTCTTTTATCTTAGAACATTTTTCTAAAATATTTGAAAAAGCATGTCCAAAGAAAATATTATCTCCCAAGATAAGACAAACAGAATCATCACCAATAAATTCTTCTCCAATTAAAAAAGCCTCTGCTAATCCATTGGGAGCTTTTTGAATTTTATATTCAATTTTTAATCCAATTTGACTTCCATCTCCAAATAATTCAATAAAATCATTTATATCTCTTTCAGTTGAAATTATTAAAATTTCCTTTATATCTGCAAGCATTAAAACTGAAAGTGGATAATATATCATTGGCTTATCATAAATTGGCAAAATTTGTTTTGATACACTTTTTGTAAGTGGATAAAGCCTCAGAGCAGAACCTCCAGCTAAAATAATTCCCTTCATATATTTCTCCTTTTATTTTTTTATTTTTATTTTTATTTTATCATAATTTTCTTAAATATAAAAAAGTTCTGAATATAAAATCCAGAACTAATTTTAAAGGGTGTATACTAACTGGTGTTGGTGGATTAGTTCTCTAATCTACGTAACACCAGTTTTTAATTGCAAAAAAAAATGAAACAAATAAATTTTCCTGTTAGAATAAGTTTGCGACAAAATTCAAAAGGAGGTCATTTACTTGTTTCGCTTAAATAATATCAAAAAATTAATAAATATCAAAGAAAAATTTTTTAAAATTGATAATATCGTTGAAGAAAATTTTAAAGGTGTTAAAAATAAAGTAATTTATGCTTCTATTTCAAGAAAAAAATGTGCTTGTTCTTTTTGTAATCTATAGATGTCAAACATATGTGACATAATATTCAAAAAATAATAGAAATTATTCTCTTATATAATTTAAGCAATCTTTTTT
>JAGYHM010000020.1 GCA_018457305.1 Fusobacterium sp.
TCTGAAATAGAAATTGTAAAAAAAGAAAGAAAAGAAGTTCCTATTGTTATTATTGATGATATAACTTCTTATTTTGATGAAAATAGGAGAAATTCAATTTTAGAATTTTTATATAAAAATAATATACAAGTTATAATTAGTTCAACAGAAAAATTAAATATAGATGCAAAAAATTTTTATGTGGAAAAAGGAATTGTATATGATGAACAATATAAGTAGTAGAGTAAAAAAAATAGAAGATTTAACTAAAGAATTTATAGATGAAAACGAAAAAGTAAAAGAGTATATTTTGAAAGAAAAAATAGAAAAAATTTTCAAAGAGATAGATAAAAACTTAATAAAAAAAATATTTTTAGATTATTATGAAAATGGAATTATCCATTTAAAAGTTTTAGATTCTACTTCAAGACATTTTATTCATACTAACAAAAATAAAATTTTAGAAAAAATAAATTTGGAAGTAGATTTTAAAGTACTTGATATAGGAGTAAAAATAAAATAATATTTAATATTATGGAGGAAAAAATGAGTGAGTACAAAGCACAGAATATAACTGTCTTAGAAGGATTGGAAGCAGTTAGAAAAAGACCAGGAATGTATATTGGAACAACTTCTGAAAGAGGTCTGCATCATTTAGTTTGGGAAATAGTTGACAATTCAGTTGACGAAGCTTTAGCTGGACATTGTGATAAAATTTCAATTTCTATACTTCCAGATAATATAATAGAAGTAACAGATAACGGAAGAGGAATACCAACTGGAATACATCCTAAATATAGAAAGTCAGCCTTAGAAATAGTTTTAACTGTTTTGCATGCTGGAGGGAAATTTGAAAATGATAACTATGCTGTATCTGGAGGATTACATGGAGTTGGAGTTTCAGTTGTTAATGCCTTATCTGAATGGACAGAAGTTGAAGTAAGACAAAATGGGAAAAAATATTTTCAAAGATATAACCGTGGAAAACCAGAAGAAGATGTAAAAGTTATTGGAGAATTAAATGAAGATGAACAAAGAGGAACAACAGTAAGATTTAAAGCCGATCATTTAATTTTTGAAACTTTAGTTTATAGTTACTCAACTCTTTCAAATAGATTAAAAGAATTGGCTTACTTAAATAGTGGACTTACAATAATTCTTTCTGATTTAAGAAAAGAAGAAAAAAAAGAAGAAACTTATAAATACGATGGGGGAATTTTAGATTTTCTTACAGAAATAACGAAAGAAAGTCAAAAAATAATTGATACTCCGTTTTTTACAGTTGGAAGTCAAGATAATGTAGGAGTAGAAGTTACTTTTACTTATACTACAGCTCAAAGTGAAATTTTATACTCGTTTGTAAATAATATAAATACTCACGAAGGTGGAACTCATGTTTCAGGATTTAGAACTTCTTTAACAAAAATTATAAATGATGTAGCAAAGTCTCAAGGTTTAATTAAAGATAAAGATGGAAGACTTCAAGGTGGAGATGTAAGAGAAGGAATTGTTGGAATAGTTTCTGTAAAAGTTCCTCAACCACAATTTGAAGGACAAACAAAAGGAAAACTTGGAAATTCTGAAGTATCTGGAATAGTAAATTCGGTTGTGAGTGAAACTTTAAAAATATTTTTAGAAGACAATCCTAACACAACAAAAATAATTGTAGAAAAAATATTGAGTTCAAAAAAAGCAAGAGAAGCGGCTCAAAAAGCAAGAGAATTAGTTTTAAGAAAATCAGTTTTTGAAGTTGGTTCGCTTCCAGGAAAATTAGCAGATTGTTCTTCAAAAAAACCAGAAGAATGTGAACTTTTTATAGTTGAGGGAGATTCAGCAGGAGGTTCTGCAAAACAAGGAAGAGATAGATATAATCAAGCAATTTTACCTTTGAGAGGTAAAATTATAAATGTTGAAAAAGCTGGACTACATAAATCTTTAGAAAGTTCAGAAATAAGAGCAATGGTTACTGCTTTTGGAACAAGCATAGGAGATACATTTGATATTGAAAAATTAAGATATGGAAAAATAGTTCTTATGACAGATGCCGATGTAGATGGAGCTCACATTAGAACTTTGATTTTAACTTTCTTGTATAGATATATGCCAGAGCTTATTCATAATGGAAATATTTATATTGCTTGTCCACCACTTTATAAAGTGTCAGTTGGAAAACAAATTAGATATGCTTATAACGATAATCAGTTAAAAGAAATTGTAGAACAATTATCAGCAGATGATAAAAAATATAATTTACAAAGATATAAAGGTTTGGGAGAAATGAATCCAGAACAGTTATGGGAAACAACAATGGAACCAGAAGGAAGATTACTTTTAAAAGTTTCAATTGATAATGCCAGAGAAGCAGATATGTTATTTGATAAATTGATGGGAGACAAGGTTGAACCTAGAAGACAATTTATTGAAGAGCATGCACAATATGTAAAAAATATAGATATTTAATAAGAAAATTTTCCCGCCCACGCTAACGTAGGCGAGCAAAATTTCTTAATTAAATTTTCATATTTAGGAGGATATAATAAATGTCAAATGTTGAAAACAGATATATAGAAGAAGAATTAAAAGAATCTTATTTAGATTATTCTATGAGTGTTATTGTAAGTAGAGCCTTACCTGATGTTAGAGATGGATTAAAACCAGTTCACAGAAGAATTTTATTTGCAATGAATGAACTTGGAATGACAAATGATAAACCATTTAAAAAATCTGCAAGAATCGTTGGGGAAGTTTTAGGTAAGTATCATCCACACGGAGATTCAGCAGTTTATGGAACAATGGTAAGAATGGCACAAGATTTTAATTATAGATATTTACTTATAGATGGACACGGAAACTTTGGTTCTATTGATGGCGACTCGGCAGCGGCAATGAGATATACTGAGGCAAGAATGTCAAAAATTTCTAATGAACTTTTGGAAGATTTAGACAAAGATACGATAGAGTTTAGAAAAAACTTTGATGATTCATTAGATGAACCAACAGTGCTTCCAGCAAAATTACCAAATCTTTTATTAAATGGAGCAACAGGAATAGCAGTTGGAATGGCAACAAATATTCCACCACACAATCTTGGAGAATTGGTAGATGGAATTATTGCAATAATAGACGATAAAGATATTAGTGTATTAGATTTAATTAAACATATACCTGGGCCTGATTTTCCAACTGGTGGAATAATAGATGGAAGAAATGGAATATTACAAGCCTATAAAACAGGTAGAGGAAAAATAAAATTAAGAGGAAAAGTTGAAGTTGAAGAACAAAAAAATGAAAAAGCAAATATAATTGTTACAGAAATTCCATATCAATTAAATAAGGCTTCACTTATTGCAAAAATAGCAAACTTAGTTAAAGATAAGAAAATTACAGAAATTTCTGATTTAAGAGATGAATCAAACAGAGAAGGAATTAGAATTGTAATAGAAATTAAAAAAGGTGAAGAGCCAGAACTTGTTTTAAATAAATTATATAAGTATACAGATTTACAAACAACTTTCGGAATTATAATGCTTTCACTAGTAAATAATGTTCCAAGAGTTTTAAATCTAAAAGAAAATCTAAACGAGTATATAAAACATAGATTTGAAATAATAACAAGAAGAACAAAATTTGATTTAGATAAGGCAGAGAAAAGAGCACACATTTTAAGAGGCTATCAAACTGCATTAGATAATATAGATAGAATAATAGAACTTATCAAATCAGCACCAGATGGAAATACAGCAAGAGAATTATTAAAAGAAAAATATGAATTTTCTGATATTCAAGCTCGTTCTATACTTGATATGAAATTACAAAGATTAACAGGTTTGGAAAGAGAAAAAATTGAAGCAGAATATAAAGAAATCGAAAAACTTATAATTGAATTAAAAGAAATATTAGGAAGTGAAGATAAAATTTATGAAATAATGAAGAAAGAACTTCTTTATTTAAAAGATAAATTCAACGATAAAAGAAGAACTACAATAGAAGATGAGAGAATGGAAATTCTTGCAGAAGATTTAATAAAAGATGAAGAAATTATAATAACTTATACAAATAGAGGTTATGTAAAGAGAATAGATGCTAGTAAATATAAAGCACAAAGAAGAGGTGGAAAAGGAGTTTCAGGTTTACATACGATAGAAGATGATGTTGCAGAAAAAATTATAAGTGCTTCAACATTAGATACTATTATGATTTTTACTGATAAAGGAAAAGTTTATAATATAAAAGCCTATGAAATTCCAGATTTATCAAAACAATCAAGAGGAAGACTTATAAATAATATTGTAAATATGTCTGACGGTGAAAAAGTTAGAGATACAATTGTTATTAAAGAATTTGATTTAGATAAAGAAGTTGTCTTTATAACTAAAAAAGGTTTAATAAAGAAAACATCTTTAAAAGAATATAAGAGTATAAATAGTTCTGGAAAAATAGCAATAAAATTAAGAGATGACGATGATTTAATCTTTGTTGGTTTAATTGAGAATCCAGAGAAAGAAGAAATTTTTGTTGCAACAAAAATAGGATATTGCACTAGATTTGTAACAAATTCAATTAGAAATAGTGGAAGAGCATCTATGGGAGTTAAAGCTATTACTCTTAGATATATGGATGAGGTTATTTCTGCAATGCTTATAAAAAATGCCGAACTAGATATTCTAACTATAACAGAAAATGGTTATGGAAAGAGAACTAGAATGGATGAGTACCCTTCATACAATAGAGGTGGAAAAGGATTAAAAAATATAAAATGTACTGAAAAAACAGGGAATGTAGTATCTGTTTTACAAGCCTCAGATAATGAGGAACTTATGTGTATAACAACAGAAGGAACTATTATCAGAATGTCTATGGATAGTATTTCAACTTTTGGAAGAGCAACTCAAGGTGTTAGAGTTATGAGAATTTCAAAAGAAAATGAAAAGGTAACAGCAATAACTAAAATAAGTAAAGAGGAAGAAGAAACAGAAGAAAATCCAGATCAAATTAAATTAGATGGTATGGGAGAAACAAAAAAATAAAATTAGGTTAAGCAGAGGTTAAAATTGAAAAAAATATTAGTTTTATCTGATAGTCATGGACATTTTGAAAAAATTTTAAAAATTTATGAAATGGAAAAACCAGATATAGTAATTTTTTCTGGAGATGGAATAGAAGACATAGAAAATTTTATGTACATTTATGAAAATATAAATTGTTATGCAGTGAGAGGAAATTGTGATTTTTTTAGTAAGTTTAAAGATGAAGAAATTTTTACAATAGAAAATCATAATTTTTTTCTAACTCACGGACACTTATATGATGTAAAATATTCATTAGAAAACATAAAGAATATTTTGAAAAAAACAGAAGTGAATATAATTATTTACGGACATACTCATAGAGAAAATTTAGAAAAAGTAGAAGAAAATAAATTTATATTTAATGCTGGAGCATTAAAAGATAATAAGTATGGAATTATTTTAATAGATAAACAAAAAATAGAATTTATAAATAAAAAAATTTAATATTTAATAAGTTAATTGTTGGAGGAAAAAGTAAAATGAAAGAAGAAATTATAGAAATTAAGGAAGAAATAATAAAATTAATTTCTGAATGCAATTCATTAGAAGATTTAGATAAAATAAGAGTAGATTTTTTAGGAAAAAAAGGGAAATTCACAGAAATTTCTAAAAAAATGAAGGATTTATCTTCAGATGAAAGACCAATAATAGGAAAAATAATAAATGAAGTAAAAACAGAAGTAAATAATTTAATGGAAATTAAAATAAAAGATTTAAAAGAAAAAAAATTAAATGAGCAAATATTAGCTGAAAAAATAGATATTAGTCTAGCTGGAAATAAAAAAGAATTAGGAACAGAGCATCCTGTGACTGAAACATTAAATTTTGTAAAAAATATTTTTGTAAAAATGGGCTTTGATGTTGTTGATGGACCTGAAATAGAAAAAGTTGAATATAATTTTGATGCTTTAAATATACCTGATACTCATCCTTCAAGAGATTTGACAGATACTTTTTATGTGAAAGATTCTATCTTGCTTAGAACACAAACATCACCAGTTCAAATTAGATATATGTTGGAGAAAAAAGGTTCACTTCGTATGATTTGTCCTGGTAAAGTTTATAGACCTGATTATGATATTTCTCATACACCAATGTTTCATCAAATGGAAGGTCTAGTTATTGGAAAAGATATTTCTTTTGCACATTTAAAAGGGATTTTGACTCATTTTGTAAAGGAAGTTTTTGGGGATAAAAAAGTAAGATTTAGACCACATTTTTTTCCATTCACAGAGCCTAGTGCAGAAATGGATGTTGAATGTAGTGAATGCCACGGAGATGGATGTAGAGTTTGTAAAGATAGTGGTTGGTTAGAAATAATGGGTTGTGGAATGGTTGACCCAGAAGTTTTTAAATATGTAGGCTATGATTCAGAAGAGGTAAATGGTTTTGCTTTTGGAGTTGGAATAGAAAGAGTTGCTATGCTAAGACATGGAATAGGAGATTTACGGGCATTCTTTGAAAATGATGTAAGATTTTTAAAACAGTTTAAATAAAAAATAAATTTTAATAATTTTAGAGGAGAGATAAGAATGTTAATATCATTAAATTGGTTAAAAAAATATGTAGATATAAAAGAAAATACAGAAGAATTAGCAAATGCTTTGACTATGATAGGACAAGAGGTTGAAGCAATAGAAATACAAGGTGAAAATTTAGCAAATGTAGTAATAGGAAAAATTGTAGAATACGATAAACATCCTAATGCAGATAAATTAACTTTATTAAAAGTTGATGTTGGAGCAGAGGAACTTTTACAAATTGTTTGTGGAGCACCAAATCATAAATTAAATGATAAAGTTGTTGTTGCAAAAGTTGGAGCAGTTTTGGGTGGAGATTTTAAAATCAAAAAAAGTAAAATAAGAGATGTAGAATCTTATGGTATGCTTTGCTCAGAGGTTGAGTTAGGACTTGGAGAAGACGGAAACGGAATAATAATTTTACCAGAAGATGCAAAAATAGGAATGGAATATAGAGAATATTTAAACTTAAATGATACTATTTTTGAATTAGAAATAACTCCGAATAGACCAGACTGTTTATCTCATATAGGAATAGCAAGAGAAATTGCAGCATATTATGGAAGAAAAGTTAAATACCCTATTGTTGATTTGAATGAAACAATAGAAACAACAAATACTTTAATGAAAGTAAAGATAGAAGATAAAAATAGATGTAAAAGATACATGGGAAGAATTATTAAAAATGTAGAAGTAAAAGAATCTCCTGTTTGGTTAAAAGAAAGAATAAGAGCAATGGGACTTTCTCCTATAAATAATATAGTTGATATTACAAATTTTGTTATGTTTGAATATAATCATCCAATGCATGCTTTTGATTTAGAAAAAATTTCTGGAAATATTATCAATGTGAGAGAAGCAAAAGAAAATGAAAAATTAATTACTCTTGATGGAGTGGAAAGAGAATTAAAGAATAAAGAATTAGTTATAGCAGATGAAGAAAAAGCAATGGCTTTAGCAGGAATAATTGGAGGAATTGGAACGGAGATAACAAGTGAAACTAAAAATATATTTTTGGAAGTTGCTTATTTTACACCAGAAAATATTAGAAAAACTTCAAGAGAATTAGGAGTGGCAACGGATTCTTCATACAGAAATGAAAGAGGATTAGATATAGAAAATTTAGATGTTGTAATTGATAGGGCAGCCTCTTTAATTTTTGAAATAGCAGGAGGAGAAATTTTATCTGAACCTTTAGATAGATATATAGAAGTTCCTGAAAAGACAGAAATTTCTTTAAATTTAAAAAAATTAAATAAATTTATTGGAAAAGAACTTTCTTATGATGAAGTTGGAGAAATTTTAACAAATTTAGATATAGAAATAAAACCATTGGAAAGTGGAAATATGTTAGTTATTCCTCCAAGTCATAGAAAAGATTTAACAAGAACAGCAGATATTTATGAAGAAGTTATAAGAATGTATGGCTTTGAAAATATTGAAGATAAAATTCCAGAAGAAAATATTAAATCTGGAGAAGAAAATATTAATTTTAAAATAATTGATGTTGTAAAAAATATTTTGAGAGAACTGGGATTAAACGAGGTAATAAATTATAGTTTTATTCCGAAGGAAGCAAAAAATATATTTAATTATGAAGAAAATATAATTGAAATAAAGAACCCTTTGAGTGAAGATATGGCTGTAATGAGACCAAATTTAATTTATAGTTTGGTTAATAATGTTAAAGATAATTTGAATAGAAATCAAACAGATTTAAAACTTTTTGAAGTTTCTAAAATTTTCTTAAATTTGGGAGTAAATGGTGAGCTTGCAGATGAAACTTTAAAAATAGGAATGGTTTTATGTGGAAGAGAAGAAAAAAGTTTATGGAACACAGGGAAATCTTCTTATGATTTCTATGATTTAAAAGGTTATGTAGAACTTTTATTTGAAAAATTACATATAACTAAATACTCTTTAATTAGAGCTAATGATAAAAATTTACATCCAGGGGTAAGTGCTGAAATTAAAATAGGAAATGAAACAATAGGAACTTTTGGAGAACTTTATCCAACACTTTTAGATAAATTTAATATTAAAAGAGAAAAAGTCTTTTATGCTGAATTTGATTTAACTAAAATGATGAAGTATATAAAATTTAAATTCTCTTATGAAAGCATAAGTAAATATCCAGAAGTACCTAGAGATTTAGCTATTGTTTTAGATAGAGATGTACTTGTTGGAGATATGGTAAATGATATAAAGAAAACTGTAAAATTGGTTGAAAAAATAAATATTTTTGATGTTTATACGGGAGATAAAATAGAAAGCAATAAAAAATCAGTTGCAATGAGTATAGTTTTAAGAGATAAAAATAAAACTTTAACTGATGAAAATATTGAAAATGCTGTAAAAGAAATTTTATCTTTAATAAGTAAAAAATATTCAGGAGAAATTAGACAACAATAATAATATAAAATAAAAACACGAAAAAGATATGATAGACCTGTATAAAATATGGGTCTATTTATTTGGGAAATTAAAAAAGAGAGAAAGGAATAAAAATGAAAATTATAGTAGGCTTGGGAAATCCAGGAAAAAAATATGAAAATACAAGGCATAATATTGGCTTTATGGCAATAGATAAAATAAAAGAATATTTTAATATTTCAGATGAAAAAAATAAATTTCAAGCTCTTGTTAGTGAAAAAAATATAAATGGAGAAAAGATTTTATTTGTGAAGCCACAAACTTTTATGAATTTGAGTGGAAATTCTGTGAGAGAAATTTTAAATTTTTATAAAATAAACTCAGAAGATGTTGTAATAATTTATGATGATATGGATTTGCCACTGGGACAACTTAGAATAAAAGAAAAAGGAAGCTCGGGGGGACACAACGGTATAAAATCTCTCATTGCAAATATAGGAGAAAATTTTATTAGAGTTAGATGTGGCATAGGAAAAAAAAATACAGAGGTCATTGATTATGTACTTGGAAAGTTCAGTCAGACTGAACAAAAAGTTGCAGATGAGATGACTGATGAAGTTGTTAAATGTATAGATGATATATTGAATATACTAAATTTGAACCAAATAATGCAAAAATATAATAAAAAGAAAATAATCACTTGTTAAATAAAAGTAAATATGATAAAATTTTTCAGTAGAACTAAACTATTATTATAAGAAAGGAGTGTTATTGATGAAATTTTTTGGTTTCAGAGGTGGAGTACATCCCCCTGAAAATAAATTACAAACGGAAAATATGGCAGTAGAAAAATTGTCATCACCTAATGAAATTTATCTTCCACTTTTACAACATATTGGTGTACCATTGAATCCAATTGTTAATGTTGGAGATAGAGTTTTAAAGGGACAAAAAGTTGCAGAAGCAGATGGGCTAGCAACTCCTGTGCATTCTCCTGTCAGCGGTACTGTTACAAAAATAGAAAATAGAATTTTTCCTTTAGCTGGGAAAATAATGACTATTTTTATTGAAAATGATGGTAAAGAGGAATGGGCAGAATTAAGTAAAATAGAAAATTGGGAAACAGCTGAGAAAAAAGAATTGTTGGATATGATTAAAGAAAAAGGTATTGTTGGTATAGGAGGAGCAACATTTCCAACTCATGTGAAATTAAATCCACCACCAAATGTAAAAATTGATACCTTATTATTAAATGGTGCAGAATGTGAACCTTACTTAAATTCTGATAATAGGTTAATGTTAGAAAATCCAAAATCTATCATAGAAGGAATAAAAATAATTAAAAAAATATTAGAAGTTAAAAATGCTTATATAGGAATTGAAGATAATAAGCCAGAAGCTATTGAAATAATGACTAAGGCAGCTGAAGGAACAGGAATTGGAGTAGTTCCTTTAAAAACTAAATACCCACAGGGTGGGGAAAAACAACTTATAAAAGCTATTCTTAATAGACAAGTTCCATCAGGACAACTTCCTTCAGCAGTTGGAGTTGTGGTTCAAAATACTGGAACAGCAGCAGCAGTTTATGAAGGAATAGTAAACGGTATTCCTTTAATAGAAAAAATTGTTACAGTTTCAGGTGGAGCAATAGGAACACCTAAAAATTTAAAAGTTGCAATAGGAACACCTTTTCATTATCTTTTAGATCATTGTAAAATTGAAAGAGAAAATATGGAAAGATTAGTAATGGGAGGACCTATGATGGGTCTTGCTCAAATGTCAGAAGATGCAACTATTATAAAGGGAACATCTGGGCTTCTAGCTCTAACGAAAAAAGAAATGAGACCTTATAAGACAAGACCATGTATAAGTTGTTCGAAATGTATAAGTGCTTGTCCAATGGGACTTACTCCACTTATGTATGATAGACTTTGTGAGAAAAAAGAATTTGATCAAATGGCTGAATATAATTTAATGGATTGTATAGAGTGTGGTTCTTGTTCTTATGCTTGTCCTACAAATAGACCGTTAGCGGCAGCAATAAAAACAGGTAAAAATAAATTGAGAGCGGCAGCAAAGAAAAAGTAGAAATAAACTAATTTAAGGAGGATAAAAGTGAGTACAATTTTAAAAACAGGACCGGCTCCTCATGTTAGAACATCAGAGACTGTTGAATCAGTTATGTATGATGTTGTAATCGCTTTGATACCAGCTTTTATTATGGCATTTTATTCTTTTGGAATAAGAGCTGTGATTTTAACATCGGTGTCGGTTTTTACTTGTATAGCTACTGAATATGTTTGTCAGAAAGCATTAAAACAAGATATAAATGTATTTGATGGAAGTGCTATTTTAACTGGAATATTATTTTCTTTTGTAGTTCCAGCAATTATGCCTCTGCAATATGTTGTAGTGGGAAATATAGTAGCAATTTCATTAGGAAAGATGATATATGGAGGATTAGGATTTAATATTTTTAACCCTGCATTAGTAGGAAGAGCTTTTGTTCAAGCATCTTGGCCAGTTGCAATAACAACTTTTGCATACGATGGTAAGGCTGGAGCAACAGTTTTAGATGCAATGAAAAGAGGGCTTCCATTAGCAGATTCTTTAATAGCAAATGGAAATCAATATTCAGAAATATTTATAGGAAGAATGGGAGGATGTTTAGGAGAAACATCTTCACTAGCACTTTTACTTGGAGGTTTATATTTAATATATAAAAAACATATAGATTGGAAACTTCCAGCTACTATGATAGGAACAGTATTTGGATTAACTTGGTTTTTAGGTGCAGATCCATTTATGCAAATATTCTCGGGTGGACTTTTTTTAGGTGCATTTTTTATGGCGACTGATATGGTAACAAGTCCAGTAACTTCAAAAGGTAGAGTAATTTTTGGTTTAGGTTTAGGAATTTTAATTTCATTTATAAGAATAAAAGGTGGATATCCAGAAGGAACCGCTTATGCAATTTTAATTATGAATGGGGTAGTTCCTTTAATTGATAGATATATTAGACCTAAGAAGTTTGGTGAGGTGAAGAAAAATGGAAAATAGATATATTCATTTTAGCATTGTTCTTGGACTAATAGCTGCAATTTCAGCAGGAATTTTGGGTGGAATTAATGGAGTAACAAGTAAAATAATAGCAGAAAATACTATAAAAATAGTAAATGAAGCGAGAAAACAAGTTTTACCACTTGCAAAAGATTTTAAACAAGATGATGCAAAAGTAATTGAAGGAATAGAATATATTCCTGGAATAGATGAAAATAATAATGTAGTAGGTTATGTTGCCTCGGTATCTTCACCTGGATATGGTGGAAATATAGATTTTGTATTGGGAATGGATACTAATGCTAAAATAACAGGACTTAATGTAGTAAATAATGCTGAAACGCCAGGGCTAGGAGCAAAAATAACAAATAAAGATTGGCTAGCATTATGGATAGGAAGAGATTCTAATTATAAATTTGATAAAACAGTTGATGCCTTTGCAGGAGCAACTATATCACCAGAAGCAGTTTATACAGGTATGATAAAGGCGTTAAAAACTTATGAAACTGAGGTGATAAAATAATGAAAAAATTAGATATATTCACAGCAGGAATTTTAAAAGAAAATCCAGTATTTGTTTTATTGCTAGGGTTATGTCCAACACTTGGAGTAACTGGAAGTGCAATAAATGGTTTTTCAATGGGAATGGCAACGATAGCAGTTATAGCTTGTTCAAATGCTTTGGTTTCTACATTCAAAAAATTTATACCTGCACAAGTTAGAATACCAGCATATATAATGATAATAGCATCTTTGGTTACTATAGTTGATATGGTTATGCATGCTTTTGTACCTGATTTATATAAAGTTTTGGGATTATTCATTCCACTAATAGTTGTAAACTGTATAGTACTTGGAAGAGCAGAAAGTTTTGCTTCAAAAAATACAGTAATAGACTCTATAATTGACGGTTTAGGTTCAGGAGTAGGATTTACACTAGCTCTAACTTTTTTAGGAGCGGTTAGAGAAATTTTAGGAAACGGTTCAGTTTTTGGAATAGCATTAGTTCCTGAAAACTTTACACCTGCTTTAATATTTATATTAGCACCAGGAGGGTTTATAAGTATTGGACTTATTTTAGCTTGTATAAATATTATTAAAAATAGACCTAAGAAGAAAAAGAAGGTGGTTAAGAAATGAATGTAGCAGGATTGATTAGTATAATTATAAGTTCAATTTTTATAAATAACATTATATTTGGAAAATTTTTAGGAATTTGTCCTTTCATGGGGGTTTCAAAAAAAATTGATTCTTCTCTTGGAATGGGTATGGCGGTAATATTTGTAATAACTGTTTCATCGGCAGTAACTTGGTTATTTTATACTTTTGTTTTACAACCTTTAAAACTAGAATATTTGCAAACAATAGCATTTATATTGATAATAGCTTCATTGGTACAATTTGTTGAAATGGCGATCCAAAAAACTTCTCCAAGTTTATATAAAGCTTTGGGAGTGTTTTTACCACTTATAACAACTAACTGTGCTGTACTTGGAGTAGCAATAATAAACATTCAACAAGGATATAATTTTATAGAAACACTTGTGAGTGGATTTGGGGTAGCAGTAGGATTTACATTAGCACTTTTATTATTAGCAGGAATAAGAGAAAAGTTAGAGTATGCTGAACTTCCTAAAAACTTTAAGGGAGTACCTATATCATTTGTTACAGCAGGTTTATTGGCTATGGCATTTATGGGATTTAGTGGAATGCAAATTTAAGGAGACGGAGGTTTAAGATGGAAGCGATTATGATACCAGTTATAGTTTTAGGATTAGCTGGGATAGCAATGGGTCTATTTTTAGCATTTGCATCTAAAAAGTTTGAGGTTGAAGTAGATCCAAAAGTAGAACAAATATTGGCTATCTTACCTGGAATAAACTGTGGAGCTTGTGGATGTCCTGGATGTCCTGGATATGCAAGTAAAATTGTTGAAGATGGTGCAAGTATGACACTTTGTACACCAGGTGGTCCTAAGGTAATAGAAAAAATAGGAGAAATAATGGGAGTTGCGGTAGAAGTTCCTGTTAAAAAGAAAAAACCAGCCAAAAAGAAAAAAGTAGCAAAACCAGTTGCTGCTAATGTGGAAGTAATTTCGGCAAGTAAAGAATTTATAGAAAAAAATAAAAAAATGCTTGTTGGTTATAAAGAAGCTTTTGATAATGGAGACAAAGAAAAACAAGAAAAATTAGAAAAATTAGCAACAATGACGAAAAAAGAAGAATTATTAAAATGTTTTGAAGAAATAAAGGCCGGAAAAGTATTAGAAGCACCAGCAGGAGCAGGAAATGTTCAAGCAATTTCGGCAAGTAAAGAGTTTATAGATAAAAATAGAAAAATGCTTGAAGGATATAAGGAAGCCTTTGATGGTCGAGATACAGCTAAATTAGAAAAATTAGAAAAGTTAGCAACAATGACGAAAAAAGAAGAATTATTAAAATGTTTTGAAGAAATAAAGGCCGGAAAAGTATTAGAAGCACCAGCAGGAGTAGGAAATGTTCAAGCAATTTCGGCAAGTAAAGAGTTTATAGATAAAAATAGAAAAATGCTTGAAGGTTATAAAGAGGCTTTTGATAATGGAGATAAAGAAAAACAAGAAAAATTAGAAAAACTAGCAACAATGACGAAGAAAGAAGAATTGTTAAAATGCTTTGAAGAAATTAAGGCTGGAAAAGTATTAGAAGCACCATCAAAGGCTTCCTTATATCCTTCAAGCATCTTTTTATTTTTTTCTATAAATTCTTTACTTGCTGAAATTACTTCTACATTAGTAGC
>JAGYHM010000021.1 GCA_018457305.1 Fusobacterium sp.
CTAGTTTAACAAAAGTTTTATTTTTTTCAATAATAAAGGGGTGGTCAATTCCATTTCCAACTAATTTTTTTTGTTCATTATTTTTTTCTTTTTCAAAAAATTCTTTTAATTTTTTATTATTTTGGTTGTACTCAACTTTTAAAAGAACTTCTTTTTTTGGGGGGGATTGGGGGCTTCGCCCCCACGAAAGAGGCGAGCAGTCCGAAGGACGCAGCTCGCCCTTATTTTTAAAATTAAAAATAGAATTTTCTAAAGATTTTATTTTTTTAGGAATAAATTCTGAATTTAATTCTAGCATATAGTCAGAATTCAAATTTAAGCTATGCTCATATATAGTTTTTGAATTTCCTAAATTAAAATAAGAATGATTAGTTAAATTTATATAAGTTTTTCTATCAGCACTAGCAAAATATTTTATAAGTAATTCGTTATCTTTTAAGGTATATTGAACTCTTATGTTTACATTGGCAGGAAAAGAGTTTTCTAAATGTTCAGAAAAAATCTCAAAGCAAATAGATGAATCCGTAATATTTTTTACTTCCCAAATTTTATGGCTTATAGAATTTGTTCCACCGTGAAGATTATTATTACCATTATTTTTTTCTAACTGATAGCTATTTTCTTCTATTTCTAAAAGTCCATTTTCAATTCTTCCAGCAGTTCTTCCAACAATTGCTCCTAAATAAGCAGGATTTTTTTTATAATCTTCAATATTTTCATAAGAGAGAACAAGATTTCTTAAAATTCCATTTTTATCTTTTATTTCAATTTTTTTTATACAAGCACCTAAATTTAATAGTTTAACTTCTAAAAAATTATTTTTTAAAATATACGATTTTATTTCCATAATAAATTTATCTCCTTTCGTCTACGCTCGCACTGCTCGCTGGTGGGGTGGGGTTTGGGGCGGAAGCCCCAAGCCTCGCAGAGAGGGGAAACAGGTTTGCAAAGCAAACCGCAGTTTCCCATTTTTTCACTAAAAAAAGTAAAGATAAATTACTTATAAAAATATCTCTTTCCCCATTTTCAAAATTAAAACCACAGTCACAGTTAAAAATACTGGTTTAATAAAAGAATTTCCTTTTAAAATAGCAAGTTTAGAGCCGACAGTTGCTCCGCAAATCATTACAAGTGCAACTGGAAGACCGTAGGCAAAATTTATTTTTCCTAAAATTAAATAACTTATTAAAGTTGTAACATTACTTGAAAAATTTAAAAATTTTGTATTTCCACTTGCAAAAGTAAAATCTAATTTAAAGATTTTTATTAGAGCAAAAATTAAAAATGAGCCAGTTCCAGGTCCTAAAAAACCATCATAAAAGCCAATAAATAAGGCCATAATTCTACCTTGCATTAAATTTTTTGAATTTAATCCTTCATAAGAATTTTCTTGTCCAATTTTTTTATTTTTTAAAGTGTATAAAAAAACTAAAATTAACATAAAAAATGAAATCATTTTAAAATAAGCAGAGCCTATATAAATTGCAGTTCTTACTCCCATTAAAGCTCCGACAAAAGAAAATAAACATAAATTTTTAATTATTTCCATATTTACTTTACCAGATTTCCAAAATCTAAAAACACTTGCAATAGTAGAAATAGATGAAGATAATTTATTTGTACCAAGTGCAACATAGGGATTAAGTCCAACTGTAAAATAAGCAGGCAGTGAAATAAGTCCACCACCACCTGAAATTGCATCAATAACAGAAGCTAAAAAACACATAGCCATTAAAATTAAAAGCTTATTCAAATCAAAGCCTTGTGTGAATTGATTAACAATGAAATTCATATAAAAATTTTCCTCCTAATTATTTAATCTAGTGTATATCCAATAGAAATTGAGGCGATAGGACTTCTCTCTTTTAAATCGGTTGAAACAGAAAATTCAACTGGTCCTATTGGAGAGTCGTAGCCTGCCGAAATAGAAAGACCTTTTGAAAAATCTTTCCACATTCTATTTTTACTTTCTCTATTGTATCTACTGTCACTAAAAGTTACAGTATTTAATTTTGTAGATAAGTAAATTGAATAAACTGGTTTATATCTCAAACCTAAACTCATACTTAAAAATTTATCAACAGATTTTTCTTGGAAATTAAATCCATAAAATTCAAACTCATTATTTTCTATATTGTTTCCAATTCCGCCAAGTTTTATATATTGGTCGACTTTAATATTTTTTCCAGTTAAAAGAGCTGAATTAAGTCCATATATAAGAGAGACTTTTTTATTTATTGGTTTATAACCCTTAATAGAATAAGATGGACCATAAGAATTTGAACGGGAACCACTGAACGAAGTGGAAAAATTATAAATAAAATCAGCCTTTATTCCAGACATAGGAAAAGCGAGAGAGTCTAAACTATCATATTTGAATCTAATGTATGTTCTATTTATATTTTTTGCATATTCAAGTTTCTTTTCTTTGGAATCGCCTGTATCTAATTTTAAATTAACAAATTTAGAATTAAGTCCTAAAGCAAAATAAGAATTTTTTGTTGCTTGAGTGAAGATACCTAAATCTATAAATGGTTGTTTATTTATAAATTTTGCAATTTTTCTATTTTTTTTATAGAAATAATAAGGTAGTTGGTCATAACCTAAACTAGCAAAGGCTCCAATTTTATTTTTTGAGCCATAGTAAGAGTTTGCAAAAATTTTAAATCCGTAGTAATCTCCAATTTTTATGTTAGCGTGGATATTATTTTTAAGTAAGCCTTTTAAATAAACATCTGTACCCAAACTTAAAGTAGCCTCATAATCGGACTTATATTTAAAGTTTAAACCTAATTTGTTTTGATAATCATCTTTTCCGTTTATGTAAAGAGTATTATCAGAAACTGAATAATAAATACTTTCTAAAAAATTAAGATTTTGAATTTTATTTATTTTTTTCTCAATTTCATTTTCTTTAACCTGTTTGTTAATAAGAGGAGCAAAAGTATCTTCTAAAACTTCAATAGTTTTACTTCTAAAATTATCAGAGTAAATTATATTTTTTATAAAAAATTCTCTATTTTTATATTTTAAATCAGCAAATTTGTCGTTAATATTGTTTTTCTTTTTTTTAGGAAGTTTATTTAATAAATTTAATTTAGAAAGTGCAGCTTCTTCTCCTAATTTTTCTAATTTTTTCTTTTTAGTAGTATCTAAGGCAGATATATCTTGAATATCTGGATGGATTAAAATAGTAGCTTTTTCTCTTTCTTTTTCTGTGGAATTAAAAGATTGTATTTCAACTATTTGATTTATAACAGAAAAAATATTATATTGTTCTTTCTTCTCAATTTCTTTTCCAATATCACAAGCAACTACAATATCAGCTCCCATATCGTAGCAATCTTGAACTGGTAAATTTCTACTAACTAGACCATCAACATAAGGTTCATTATTTATTTTTACTGGTTCTATTATAGCCGGAAGAGCCATGCTAGCAGTTAAAATTTGAGCTAAATCTCCTTTAGAAAATGCTTTTGTTTTACCGCTGTTTAAATTAGTTGCAATTATTCTAATGGGTATAGGAAGTTCATCAAAATTTTTAATATCTACAAAATTTTTTAAAATTTTTCTAAGTTTCAAATACATATATTTATTATTTCTTATTCCTTTTGGCAAAGAAAATTTTAAATTATTATCATAGCCTATATAGAAGCTGTAATTCCTAAGACTTTCTTTTTCTTCAATAGAAAAATTACTTAAATTAGTACCTGATTCCAAAAAACTTTCTATATTGATTTCATCTAAAATATTTTTAATTTCATCTATGGAATATCCTATTGAATAAAGTGTTCCGATTAAAGCTCCTATACTTGTTCCTGTTATATAATCAATTTTAATATTTTCTTTTTCTAAAATTTTTAAAGCTCCTAAATGAGCATAACCTTTTGCACCTCCACCACTTAGAGCAAGTCCAACTTTTAAATTTTGATTAGATAAATTATTGTTTTTTAATTCTTTCATTTTTTCTAATTTTTTTATTTTTTCTTTTAATGAATTTATCTCTATTTCTATATTTTCAATCTCAACATCTTCTCTTATTTTTAAATTTATATTTGTATCGTTAGTTAAATTATCTTTTGGAAACAAAAGAGTAAAATTTATAAAAAATAAAAAGAGAAGAAGCATTTTATTTTTTAAGTTTTTAAGTTTAAATTTCATTGGAGCCTCCTCTAAAAATTATATATATTTTTCCTTTTTATTTTATCACAAAAAAAATAATTTTAGCAAAAGAAATTTTATTATATAAATTGCTTTTTTATGAGTAAATATGATATAATTTAAAGGAGTATAAAAAAGGGAAAAAAATAATTTTAGAGTAAATTTAGGAGGATTTAATGTTTGAAGAAAAAGTAATGGAGTTTGAAATAGCAGGAAGAACTCTAAAAGTTTCAACAGGAAAAATTGCAAGACAATCTTGTGGAGCTGTTATGTTACAATATGGAGAAACAGTTTTGTTATCTGCTGTTAATCGTAGTAAAGAAGGAAGAAAAGGTTTAGACTTTTTTCCGTTGACAGTTGATTATATAGAAAAATTTTATTCGGCTGGAAAATTTCCAGGTGGATTTAATAAAAGAGAATCAAGACCATCAACAGATGCAACACTTATTGCTCGTTTGATAGATAGACCAATAAGACCAATGTTCCCAGATGGATTTAATTACGATGTGCATATAGTTAATACTATATTGTCTTATGATGAAAAAAATACACCAGATTATTTAGGAATAATTGCATCTTCAATGGCACTTATGATTTCAGATATTCCTTTCTTAGGACCAGTAGCTGGAGTTGTAGTTGGATATAAAAATGGAGAATTTATTTTAAATCCAACACCAGAAGAATTAGAAGAAAGTCAACTTGAATTATCGGTTGCAGGAACAAAAGATGCTGTTAATATGGTTGAAGCTGGAGCAAAAGAATTAGATGAAGAAACTATGTTAAAAGCAATTATGTTTGCACATGAAAATATAAAGAAAATTTGTGCTTTCCAAGAAGAGTTTGCAAAAGCTTTCGGAAAAGAAAAAATAGAATTTGTTAAAGAAGATCCTCTTGCCTTAGTAAAAGATTTTATTGATACTAATGGAACAGAAAGATTAAAACAGGCAGTTTTAACTTTAGGAAAATTAGCAAGAGAAGAAGCAGTTGATGGTTTAGAAGCAGAACTTATGGAAAAATTTATTTCAGAAAATTATCCTGAGGTTCCAGAAGAAGAATTACCTCAAGATGTGATAACAGAATTTAAAATTTATTATCACGATTTAATGAAAAAACTTGTAAGAGAAGCAATTCTTTATAATAAACATAGAGTTGATGGAAGAAAAACTGATGAGATTAGACCACTTGCAGCTGAAATAAATGTTTTACCTATGCCACATGGTTCAGCTTTATTTACAAGAGGGGAAACTCAATCACTTGCAATAACAACTTTAGGTACAAAACAAGATGAACAACTTGTAGATAACTTAGATAAAGAATATTATAAAAAATTCTATCTTCATTATAATTTCCCTCCGTATTCTGTTGGAGAAGTTGGAAGAATGAAAGCACCTGGAAGAAGAGAATTAGGACATGGTTCACTTGCAGAAAGAGCTTTAAAATATGTAATGCCAAGTGAAGAAGAATTTCCATACACTGTAAGAGTTGTATCTGAAATTACTGAATCTAATGGTTCATCTTCACAAGCATCTATTTGTGGAGGTTCTCTATCTCTAATGGAAGCAGGAGTTCCAATCAAAGAACATGTTGCAGGTATTGCTATGGGGCTTATAAAAGAGGGAGAAGAATTTACAGTTTTAACTGATATTATGGGATTTGAAGACCACTTGGGAGATATGGACTTTAAGGTTGCAGGAACTAAATCGGGAATTACTGCTTTACAAATGGATATAAAAATAACTGGAATTACAGAAGAAATAATGAGAATAGCATTAAGACAAGCACTTGCTGCAAGATTACAAATTTTAGAATTAATGAACTCAACTATTTCTACACCAAATGAATTAAAAGCTAATGTACCAAGAATAAAGCAACTTACTATACCAAAAGATAAAATAGCAGCTTTAATTGGACCTGGTGGAAAAAATATTAAAGGAATTATAGAACAAACTGGTTCAACTGTTGATATTACAGATGATGGAATTGTATCTGTGTTTGCAAAAGATGTTAATGTTTTAGAAGAAACTTTAAAACTTATTGATAATTTTGTAAGAGATGTAGAATACGATGAAGTTTATGAAGGTAGAGTTGTATCTGTAATGAAATTTGGAGCATTCATGGAAATTCTTCCAGGAAAAGAAGGACTTTTACATATTTCTGAAATTTCAAAAGAAAGAGTTGAAAATATAGATGATGCTGTAAGAGTTGGAGATACTTTTAAAGTAAGGGTAATTTCTATGGAAGGTGGAAAAATCTCACTTTCTAAGAAAAAAGTTTAATAAAAATTAGGTGATTATGTCTTAATAAACAGCTGACTTTTATAAAGGAGAGTTTAACTCTAATCTTAAAAATAAAAGATTAGTTTTTTAGAGTGGGTGTCGGGGCGAAGCTCCGACCATAAAGGCGAGCAGCGAAGCGGGCGAGCCAAGAATAGATAAATTTAATGTGGAGGGAAAGTATGAATTTACCTAACAGACTAACGATGGTAAGATTTATTTTAGCAATTCCTTTTATATATTTTTTACAAGAGTCTGCTACTCATGGATATTTTTATAGAATAATTTCTTTAATTATTTTTTCAGTGGCATCACTTACTGATTTCTTTGATGGCTATATTGCAAGAAAATATAATTTGATTACAGATTTTGGAAAGATAATGGATCCATTGGCAGATAAAATTTTAGTAATTTCAGCTCTAGTTGTTTTTGTTGAACTGAATTATATTCCTGCTTGGATGTCAATTATAGTTTTAGCAAGAGAATTTTTAATTAGTGGAATAAGAATACTTGCAGCAGCAAAAGGTGAAGTTATAGCAGCGGGAAATTTAGGAAAATATAAAACTACAAGTCAGATGATAGTAATAATTATAATTTTACTTGTGGGTAATATAGATGTTATTATTTCAGGAATAAATTTTACTATGTCAGAAATTTTAATGTTAGTTCCTGTTATATTAACAGTTTGGTCTGGCTGGGAATACACTTTCAAAGCTAAACATTATTTTGTGGGCTAGAGAGAATAAAAAATATAGGGGAGAGATAAATGAGTTTAGTTTTTTTAATATCAAGAGTAGAAACGATTTTGGAAATTATAATAATAATCAGAATGGTATTATCTTGGTTTCCAATGATGAATAATTCTTTTACTGATATAGTCTATTCAATTACAGAACCTATATTAAGTCCGTTTAGAAAATATTTGACTTTTAGAATTTCAAATATGTATATAGATTTATCACCAATAGCAGTGATTTTTATTTTAAGGACTATAAGTTCTCTTTTAATTAGACTTATTTTAGGGTATTAAATTTTAAAATTACAAGAGAAGTCTTTGGCTTCTCTTTTTATTTTTTGAGTTGCTCACTTCGCTACTCGCTGGTGGTGAACGGCACACTCTGACGAGCGTAAATTTTGTCACCTTGCACCCCAAAATATTAATTTATATAGAATTAAAAAATAAGTTTATGGCAAGTAAAAAAATAAAGACTAGGAGATAGAAAAATGATAGGAAATGAGTATCACATTCCAGTTTTGTATTATGAAACATTAGATAATTTAGTTTTAAATGAAGATGGAATTTATATTGACTGTACTTTAGGAGGGGGAAGTCATTCAGAAGGTATTTTATCAAGACTTTCTGATAAGGGACTTTTAATTTCTATAGACCAAGATATAAATGCAATTGAATTTTCAAAAAAAAGATTGGAAAAATATAAAAATAAGTGGAAAGTTTTTCAAGGAAATTTTGAAAATATTGACACAATAGCATATATGGCAGGAGTGGATAAGGTTGATGGAATACTTATGGATATAGGAGTTTCTTCAACTCAACTTGATGACCCAGAGAGAGGATTTTCATATAGATATGACACAAAATTAGATATGAGAATGAACACTGATGCAAAAATTTCTGCTTATGAGGTTGTAAACTCTTATTCAGAAGAAGATTTAATGAAAATATTTTTTGAATATGGAGAAGAAAGACATGCAAGAAAAATTGCTAGATTTATTTGTGAAAAAAGAGAGGAAGCTCCAATAGAAACAACTTTTGAATTAGTACAAATAATAAAAAGAGCGTACCCAGCAAGAGCAAGTAAACATCCTGCTAAAAAAACATTTCAGGCAATTAGAATAGAAGTAAACAGAGAATTAGAAGTTTTAGAAAAAGCCATGGAAAAGGCAGCAAAACTTTTAAAAAGTGGAGGTCGTCTTTCAATTATAACTTTTCATTCTTTAGAAGATAGAATAGTAAAAAATAAATTTAGGGATTTAGCAACAGTTTGTAAATGTCCCAAAGAGATTCCTATTTGTATGTGTGGTGGAAAAGAAGAATATAAATTGATTACCAGAAAACCAATTATTCCTTTGGAAGATGAATTAGAAAAAAATAATAGAGCTCACTCGTCTAAATTAAGAGTTCTTGAAAGGGTGTAAGTGATTGAAATGAAATGGTTAGGGTTTAAATTAAGTGTTTTAATAGTATTTATGTTAAGTATAACAGCTTTAATAGGCTATATTAATGTGCGTTCTTTAAGAGAAGCTGGAAATTCACAAAAAATTTTAAAAGCTAAAACTGAACTTTTAGAAAAAAAGAGAAAGGATTTAGATGTAAAAAATATAGCTTATGATGAAAAATTTGATTTACAAAAAATAAGAAAAAATATGGAAAGAAAAGGTATGACAATAGCAGACGAAGTTGTATTTTTTGAATTGGGAGATTAATGGGAGAATACAATGTTAAAAGTTGGACAAAAAATTAAAATAGAAATTGAAAAAATAGTAAATGGAGGAGAAGGACTGGGCTACTATGAAAATTTTGCAGTTTTTGTACCTATGTCTGTTCCGAAAGATTTATTAGAAATAGAAATTATTTCTTATAAAAAAACTTATGCAAGAGGTTTAATCTTAAAAATAATATCTCCATCTAGTGAAAGAATAGAAAGCAAAAATAATAAAAGTGCTTTTGAAGAATTTGATGGCTCTAATTTTGCAATGTTAAAATATGAAGCACAATTAAAATATAAAAAACTTATGGTTGAAGATGTTATGCAAAAGATCGCTGGATTTGAAAATTTTTGTTTAGATGAAGTTGTTCCAAGTCCTCAAATATATAATTATAGAAATAAGGTGATAGAGCCTTTTTCTTTTGCTTTTTTGCCTAATGGTGAGAAAAAAATAATTAGTGGGTTTTTCAAAAGAAAAAGTCATGAAGTTTTTGAGACAGAATTTAATATTCTAAATTCAAAATTGGGTAACAAGATAATTAAAGAATTAAAAATTATTTTAAATAAATATAAAATTTCTGTTTATGACGAGAAGAAAAATATAGGAATTTTGAGAAATGTTATGCTTAGGACAAATTCTCAAAATGAAGCAATGTTAGTTTTGATAGTAAATATTCAAGAAAAATATTTAAAAGATAAAAATAATAATTTATTTAAAGTTTTAGCTGAAATTAAAAATAAATTTTCAGAAATAAAATCTGTTTACCTTTCAATAAATAATAAAAAAACAAATAAAGTTATAGGTGAAAAAAATATTTTAGTTTCTGGGGATAAAATTTTAAAAGAAAATATAGAGGGAATAAATTTTAATATTTCTCCCACATCATTTTTTCAAATAAATTTAGAACAAGCTAAAAAAATATATGAAATTGGAGTAGAGTTTTTAGGTGATATTCAAAATAAGTATGTTGTTGATGCTTATTCAGGTACTGGAACTATTGCGATGATACTTGCTAAAAAAGCTAAAAAAGTTTATTCAATAGAGCTTATTAAATCTGCAACAGAAGATGGAAAGAAAACTGCCAAAGAAAATAATATTAAAAATATAGAATTTATAAATGGTTTTGTTGAAAGAGAATTAGAAACTTTAATAAAAAATCAAAAACAAATTGATACTGTAATTTTTGATCCACCTAGAAAGGGACTTGAAAGTTCTATAATAGATAAGGTGGCAGAATTAAATTTACAAGAGATAGTTTATATTTCTTGTAATCCTTCAACTCTTGCAAGAGATATTAAATTATTTTCTGAAAAAAATTATAAATTAAAAAAATTAAAGGCAGTAGATATGTTTCCACAGACAAGCCATGTAGAGTGTGTGGCACTTTTATCTAAATAAGAAGTTCTCAATTAAAAGCTGCTGTTAAAGTAAATTATGAATTATTGGATTTATATTGGAATTTAGGAGAAAAAATTGTTGAAATACAAAAAGATTACAGTTGGGGAGATTCTTTTTTAAAAGAAATATCTAATGATTTAAAAAAAGAATTTCCAAATATGAAAGGTTTTTCTCATCAAAACTTAAAACATATTTGTTATTGGTTTAAATTTTATAATGAATATTTAATTGGGTTACAGGCTGTAAGCCAATTAGAAAAAGTTAAAACCATTATAAAAAGTATTCCTTGGGGGCATAATCAAAGAATTATGTATAAATGTAAAACTGTTGATGAAGCATTGTTTTATGTAGAAAAAACTTTGGAAAATGGTTGGAGTAGAAATATTTTAAATTTACAAATAGAAAGTAATTTATACAAAAGAAATGGTAAAGCTATTAATAATTTTAAGTCTACATTACCAAATATACAATCAGATTTAGCAATTCAAACATTGAAAGACCCGTATAATTTTGATTTTTTAACTCTTACTGAAAATTATGATGAAAAAGAGTTAGAAAATTCATTATTATCAAAAATAACGGATTTTTTAATTGAATTGGGAATTGGTTTTTCATATATGGGTAGGCAGGTAAAACTTGAGGTAGGAGAAAGTGAATTTTATATTGATTTATTATTTTATCATGTGAAATTACATTCTTATGTTGTGATAGAATTTAAAACTGGAAAGTTTAAACCTGAATATGCAGGGAAACTTAATTTTTATGTAAATGCTGTTAATGATAAAATGAAATCAAAAGATGACAACGATACAATTGGAATTTTAATATGTAAAGATAAAGATGATATTGTTGCAGAATATTCATTAAATAAAATAGAACAACCTATTGGGATAGCAAAATATGAACTTGATAAATTACTTGATGAAGAATTTAAAAGTTCATTGCCTACTATTGAAGAAATAGAACAAGGGTTATTATTGGAGTAAAAAAATTAAAAATTTGATTTGAATTATTAAAAAATATGTTATGATATGAAAAACATAAAATAAAAAAGGGAAGGGTGGTAGTATGAAAAAAACTACAAGATATATTGATTTAAAAACAGTTGCAAATTTTTTAAAAGAAAAAGGAGTGGCAAATGTAATAGAAGATTTGGTTTCTTATGTTGAATCAGATTTTGCAAGATTTGAAGAATTTCAAAAAATGCCAAGAACCGCTCATCATAGTCCAGTTGGAGTATGTGAACTTATGCCAATAGGTGACGACAACATCTATACTTTTAAATATGTAAATGGTCATCCAGAAAATCCTAAAAAAAATTTTTTAACTGTTATGGGAGTTGGGCTTCTTGCAGATGTAAAAACTGGCTACCCACTTTTATTTAGTGAGATGACACTACTTACTGCAATTCGTACGGCAGCAACTTCTGTTTTAGCAGCAAAATATTTAGCAAAGAAAAATCCTAAAAAAATGGCACTTATTGGAAATGGTTCTCAAAGTGAATTTCAAGCTCTAGGTTTTAATCGTTGTTTAGGAATAGAAGAAATTCATTGCTATGATGTAGATGAAAAAGCAACAGAAAAATTGATGAAAAATTTAGAAAATGTTGAAGGTTTAAAATTGATAAAATATGATAGTGTTAAAGAAGCATGTAAAGGTTGTGATATAATTACAACTGTAACAGCAGATAAAAAACTTGCAACAATTTTAACAGCAGATATGATAGAAGAAGGAATGCATTTGAATGCTGTGGGTGGAGATTGTCCGGGGAAAACAGAACTTGAAAGTAAAATTTTATTTATGGGAAATGTTTATGTTGAATTTGAAGAACAAAGTAGAATTGAAGGTGAAATTCAACATATGGCAAAAGATTTTAAAGTAACTCATATAAGTGATGTAATTAAAGCTGGTGGACTAAAAGAAAGAAAAGAAACTGATATTACAATTTTTGATTCGGTTGGTTTTGCAGTTGAAGATTATGCAATGCTAAGATATTTATATGAAGTTGCAGAGAAAGAAGATATTGGAGAAAAAGTAATTTTAATTCCGGAAATAGAAAATCCAAAAGATTTATTTGGTTTAACTAAATAAAAAAATTTAATTAGATATAAAATTTTAAAAGGCACTAAAAAAATATTTTTAGTGTTTTTTTATATCTAAAGAAATTATTTTTTTCTTCTTAAACTATCTAAATTAGAGGCTTTTATAAACACTATTTGTTTTTTGCCCTTTATTTGTCTTTTATTGCTTCGTTTTTCTTAATACTATTTTAGTATATTTAATACTTTTTTTCAATAACTTTCAATATATTTTTATTTCTACTTGTATCATAGTGAGTATATATCTCACTTGTAGTTGATAAAGTAGAGTGTCCTAGATAATGTTGAATATCTTTTAGCTCTACATCATTTAAATACAATATTGTTGCTGCTGTATGTCTCAACATGTGTACTGAAGTATGTTTCATCCCATATTTCTTTTTAATTTTATTCAACATTTCATTAAGCTTAGAGTATCTTATTACTTTTCCCTCAAAATCTACACAAATATAATCTTTCCATTTTTGAGTATAAGCCTTTTTTAAGGCTTTTTTATTTTCTTTAATTCTTTCCTGTCTTTCTTGTAGTAATTTTTTTACTTTTTGAGAAAGAGGAAGCTCTCTATAACTTTTCCAATTTTTTAAATATGAATTAACTTCATAATGAGTTTTTTTAGTTTCTTCATCCTTTACTGAAATTAGAGATTGAGCTATAATTATAGAATTATTTTTAAAATCTATATTTTCAAATTTTAATCCTAATAATTCTCCTTTTCTTAAACCTAAACTAATTAAAATATTAAATTCTAATTCATATAATTTAAACTCTTCATCTGTTTCTATAATCTTAAAAAATTGAAGCAACTCTTCATCTTTTTTTATTATATTTTTAGTTACATTGTTTTTTCTCTTTTTTAAGTTTTCTATTTTTGTTAAATAGTTATATTCAAATATTCCTTCTTTAATTCCATACTTAAAAATTAAGTTAAATAATTTTTTTAAAGTTTTATAACTAGAATTATTTCTATTATAAGCTTTTATAAAAACTTCTTCTATAAATTCTACTGTTAGTGAGGATAAAGGAATATTATCAACTAATTTAAAAAATAATTTTTTGTCAGCTGAATATTGCTGTATAGTTAATTTTGAAAAGTCATTCCTAGCAATCTTTTTTTCAATGGCTTTGGAAAGATAAGGATATAATAAGGAATCTCCTTTCCCTAAAACAAATGCTTTTTTAGGTTTGTTTATTTGAGGTTTATAAGTTGCTTTAGCTTTATTCAATATTTCTTTTGCTCTTTTTCTTGCTTCTTTTTCTTTAATGTTAATTTTTGTACTGAAAGAAGTTGAATCTTGTTTGCTTCTTCCTTTTTCATCTTTAATTTGCCAAGTTAAAACTACATGCCAAATTTTATTTCTTTTTCTTAAATGTCCTCCTACTTCCATAAAATTCCCCCTTCTTAAAATTTTATAAAATTAGATAGTACATTGTTCACATTCATCTACTATATATTCTACCACATATAATTTTGGAATTTTAAATTTTTTCCCTGATTTATAATATTTTAATTTTCCTTCTCTTATTTTTTCGTAAACACTTGTTTTAGATATATTTAAAGCTTTTTTTACTTCTTCAACATCCATTATTGGAGGAAAATCTTTAAATCTATAGATGTCAAACATATGTGACACAATATTCAAAAAATAATAGAAATTATTCTCTTATATAATTTAAGCAATCTTTTTT
>JAGYHM010000022.1 GCA_018457305.1 Fusobacterium sp.
TTAGGAATATTGTTCATATTCATTCTTATCTCTTATTAAACTATATTGTGTCTTATTGAAGCTTCGTGAGAAGCTTTTTTTTAATGTAAAAGCATTTTAATTGAGAAAAAGCAGAAAAAATAAAGGCATAACTAAGGACAAAAAATTTTAGAAATAAAAAAATCTATAAATTTTAATCTTTAGTAAAAGCTTTTCAAGGAATTCAAATTTAAATTTGAATTTGAATTTGAAATTATGAAAACCTATAAAAATTAAAATTTATAGAAGTTTATTAACACTAAAATAATACCATAAATTCCTTGAAAAGTAAATAGAAAATTATAAAAAACTTAGGAGGGAAAATTATGAACATTAATTCAAAAGTAATCGTATTAAATTTTTTAGGAGAGGAAGCTAACATAAGTGTCAATAAGAAACTCTTATTTACTTTAGGTATTGATGAGGCTTTCTTTTTGTCTTATTTAATCAATCAATACAAATACTACGATAGAGAAGGTTTATTAAGAGAAGATGGAAGCTTTTATGCAAGCAATATGGATATAACATTATATACTACTTTTAATAACTCAAGAATAATTAAATTAAAGAAAATTGGGATAGAAAAAAATATTTTCCAAATATCACAAGAAAGAAATTCAAAAACAGGATTAACTGCTACATATTATAAATTAAATTTTGATAAAATTTTAGAAATAATAGGAATGGATAAATCTGATTTAGAGCTAGCTTATGAGAATGTCTATGACGGTAAAATAAATGAAATAGATAAAGTAGAAAATTTAGAAGATATAGAAAAAATTAAAAAGCTCACTGTAAGAGAATTGAGATTTATTTTAAAGAAAAATGAAATTAAATATTCAGGAAAAGATAAAAAAATTGATTTAATTAATAAATTTATTGAGAAAAAAAATCTAGTTTTATTTAATGAGTTAAAAAATACAAACAGTGATTTTATCACGGTGGACGAAAATATCGTCCACCAGTGGACACAAAAAGCGTCCACCGCGAAAAAACAGGAGTTAAATGATGTCGGTGGACAAAAATATCGTCCACCAGTGGACGCAAAAAGTGTCACTAACCAAGAACAAATAAAACCAAGAATAAATACATGGCATGGTCATGAGTTTAAAAAACTTGAGAAGAAAATAGAAAACCTATTACATGATTATGAAATAAATTATACTCATAGTAATTCTGAATGTATTAATAATATATTTAATTCTTTAGACCAAAATGAAGATGCTCTATTCAAATATTTAGAAAGAACTTTAAAAGAAGTTAAAAATACCTTTGGAGTTCAAAACAAAGGTGGACTATTTACTTCAAAAATAAGAAAAGCAAATGAGGATTTAATACAAAAATTAAAAAAAGATATTGAAAAAACAGAAATTAAAAAACAAGTGATTGAAGAAAGTAAAAAAACTGAAGAAAATAATAAGAATGCAGGTTGTAAAGTATCTTTAATTTTAAATAAATTTAAAAATTTAGTTAAAGAAACTCAAGAAAAAGTAGAAAAAATAGCAGTACTAGAATTTACAATAAATTCAGAAGGTAATTTAAAAGATTTAATAGAAACTAAAAAAGTCTCTGAATCTGTTTATTATAGAATGCTCTCACATTATTTAGAAAAAGCTATGTTAGCTTTAGAAAAAGTTGTGTGATAACTATGAAACACTTATTTTACATAGGCACTAACAAATATTCACTGTCAACTGAAGATGACATTATGAAAATGTTTTCTTCTGAATTTAATGCAAATTCTAAAATTTTGAAGGGAACTAGGGATATTTTAAGAGACTTACAAAATGGATATAGGCAAGTTTTTAAAGATAATGCAGATAAATATTATTGTAAAGTCAATGAAAGTAAAAAATTATCTTTAGCAACAGGTATTTTAATTAAGATTTTAGATAAAAATTATAAAAAATTTGATGATAAACAAATAATTAAATTATTTACAAATCAATTAGAAATTTTAAAAGAAATAGTCCCAGAATATTTTATAGTGAATGCAGCTTTATATTTTTATGAAAACAATTTAACTCTTAGGGTAGTTGGTATTCCTCATATAGAAAATAAAATATCTAAATCTAAGATATTTACAAGAGGAAAAATAGAGGAACTAAGATTAAAGCTATATTTTAAAGCAAAGGCAGACTATTTAACATATTTTTTCAAAAAAATAGATATTGAAAATTTTTATTTTGAAAGAAAAAGAAAAATAGAGATATTTCAACTTACTTTATTTAAAGAGTTTCAAGATAGGAGAATTCTATGAAAAAAATTAAAAATTTCAATTTTTTCATCTTAATTTTCTGTTTAGGCTTAGAGTATTTTCTATATTTGAATTTTAATAATCTTATAAATCCTAATAGTTCAAGAGTGAAAATAGTACTCTATGTTATTTTAAATTTAGCTTGTCTTAACTATATTTTTGAATACTTTTTTAATAAGTTAGACAGAAGTTTAAATAAAATTTTTACTACAAAAGAGAATAAGGAAAAAATAAATATTCAAGAAAAATTGCAAAAGAAAATAAGAGAACTTGAATGTATTAAAAATATTCAAAATAAAGAAAATACGTATATTGATAATGAATTTATAAAAATTCTAAAAAGAAAAAATAAAATCAGTATTTTTGAATAGAAAAAGGAGTTGAAATAATTATGAGAAAAAATGGATCCCATTTTCATCACGGAGAAACTTGCTCTTGTTGCCATGATAACAAAGAATTAAATTTTGCATTAATTGAGCTAAGAACAATGAAGAATGAAAAAAAATTTAATATAATCTCTGCTCAAGAAGCATTGGCTTTTACAAGTGAAGAAGAAATTTTATCTAAAAAAAATGACCTTAAAGAAATTATAGAATTAATAGATAATGAAAAATTTGAAAATTACTATGCTGGAATATATTACATTCCTGAACTTTATAATATTAGTTCTTTTGAAGAGTTTAAAAATCATTATCATATCTATTTTGATAATTTAGAATTTGGATTTGTAGGTTTAAATGATATTTTACTTTTTCCTGAAAAAAAGAAAAAGCAGGGAGTAATAGAAATAATACCTTGTATTGTACAAGTAGCTATTACCAAAAGTGCTAAAGAGATTAAAAAAAATTGGAATTTAGATTTACATTTATTAGTAAAAACTTCTGAAGAAATAGACATAAAACAAAGTATTGGAACTAAAATGTACTCTTTATCTCTAATGGATAAAATAAACGATGATATTTCAGATATAACTAAAATAAAAATAGAAGAAGATAAAATAGAGAAAATTTTAAATTTTTTATAGGAGGAGCAAAAAATGTTAAAAAAATTATTTAAAAGAGAAAAAGAACTTTTTAAAGAACTAAATGGAATATGTGAAGAAATTTCATTTAAAAATAGATTTGGGAAATACAAAAATATATTTTTATCTCTTGAAACATTAATTTTATTTACTTATGGTTTGTTTTTTTCATTTGTTCTTAGCCTAAAATTAGGAAACTATTTTTTTATAGTAATTCCTATAATGGCTTTGCTGCTTATAGGAACTTTTTATAAAAAATTGGTAGAAAAATTTGAAAGTAATAACTTCCCATTGTTTTTTAATTTTTTAGCCATTATCTTTTTAAAATTATCTATTGGATTTTTTACTTATGATTTAGTTACACTTTTTTATAGTTATAAATTTTAGAAAGGAAAATCAAATTATGAAGTTTAAAAAATATTTATTTAAAAAATTTATTCAACCTTTTTTTAAATATGAGATTCAAGAAATTGAAGAAAAGATAAAAAGTAAAGATTTTCAAGAAAAAGAAATTGAAAATAATATAGAAAATATACTAGAAAATATAGGAAAAAAGCAATATAAAGATTCCTATAATAATGATACCCTATTTTCAGTCGGAAATAGATTTGAAAACCATAAAAAAATAGGAGAATGGATATATTATTTTAAAAATATAAAAAAAATTCAAAAGAAAATTAGACATTCATTAAAAAAAGATGAACTAATAGAAGAGTATTATCAAAATGGAAGCTTGAAATTAAAAAGAGTTGAAGTAGAAAATGAAATAAGGATAGAAAAGTATTTTATAACAGGGGAATTACAATCAGTTGAAATCTTAGAAGAAACAAGCTTTAGTGAGAAAAGATATGAGTATATTTTTTATAAAACAGGAGCATTAAAAGAAAAAAAAGAAATTTTAAATGGTCTAATTACTGGAATTAATGAATTTTTTAGTGAAGATGGAATCTTATTAAGAAAAACAAGTTTTCAAAATGGTAAAAAAGAGGGTTTAGAAAAAGTATTTTATGAAAATGGAATTTTAAAATCTTTAATTGATTATAAAAAAGGATTAAAAGAAGGAGCAGAAAAGCATTTTTATGAAAACGGGCAATTAAAAACTTATGGAATAAATCAAAATGATATTTTACAAAATATAGGAAAATTTGATGAAAAAGGAAATAATTGAAAAAGAAGGAGAATCTAACTATGGATGAAGAAATGGAAAAATTTTATGATGAAAAAAATTTAGAAGATGATATTCAAAATTTTCATACTAATGAAAAGAAATCTGAAGAAATTGAAGAAATTAAAACTGATGAAGAAACAACTAACGAAATAGAATCAAAAGAGAAAGAAGAAAAAAACTCCGATATAGATATTGAAAAAATATTGGAAAAGCTTGAGGAGATTAAAAATATCTCAGAAATTTCCTTAAAAAAACTTGAAAAAAAACAAGAAGAAACTAAAGAAATATTAAATAGTATTTATGAAAAAATAGATAATATTCCTAATTTAGAAAAATTAAATACAGAAGTTGAAAATTTTAGAAATCTTCTAAACAATAGTAAGAATGAGTTTATAAATAATTTATCAGGAATAGGAAGTAATAATCTCAAAGTAATAGAAGAAAATACTGAAGGGGTTTTAAAAATTCTAGGTGCTACAACAAAAAAATATATGGAACTATTTACAGAAATGTCTTCAATTTCAAAATTATACAGAGAAAATAAGGTGTCTAATAAAGAACCTGAAGAAGTTAAAGATACAAAAAAAAGGGGAGCTATACTATTAGTTCTTTTCATTTTTATTATTTTAATTGCTATGGGAATAGGATTATATTTAAAATTTAAATAAAATAGGAGAAAAAATAATGGAAAAATATTATTTAAAAATAGCATTTGTAGATTTTCAATTATACCTAGATAAGACTTTAAAAGACTTTTCAATTTTAATTTATGAATTTGATTTAACAAATAAAAGTTTATATGAAAATCAAAGAATACATAGTTATATAGATAACGGAAGTAATAAACTTCTTAATTTTTTAAAAGAAATTAATTCTCTCAAAAAGCAAATAAAAAAAGAAGAAGTTGAAAAAGAAATAGTTGAAGAATGTTATTTTAAAAACTCTGATTTAAAAGAAGAAATAGAGGATATTGATTTAATAATTACTCTTGAGGTTAATAATAAAATTTTTAATGAACTTTTTAAAGATAAATTACTCTTAGAAATATTAAAAGAATATGATATGAGTCAGGAAGAAGTTGCAGGAACAGATAAATTAGAGGTTTTTGATTCTCTTTATTATAGTCATTTATGTAAGGGTTTCTTCTTAAAAAAATTAAAAGAGTTAGACAAAAAGATATTAATTTTACTGGAGAAAGGAATAGGAAATAAAAATGAATAGAGAAATTGAAATTCATAATAAAAAAATAATAGAAAAAGTAAAAACTTTTTATAAAGAAGATAGAAACAAAAAAAATGATAAAGAAAACTTAATTTTAAAGGAAGAAAATAATAAAATTTATTTATACAGAGAATCTAATGGAGAAAAAATTAGTTTAGATAAAGATGCAATAAATTTTGATGGAGAATTTATAATTATTCCTGATAATGATTATAAGTTTATAGGAACTCTACAAAAAAATAAACTTATTGGGAAACAGGTAATTTATTTTAAAGAAGCAGTTGTAAAGAGTTTTGAAATTACAAAAGAAGGTGCAATTATAGTTCCAACAGAAGAAGTAATGAATTTAAATAATTTTAAAGTTAAAAAAAATAATGAAAAAATAGGACAGGAGAGATAAAAAATAAAAAACTTGAAAAATAAATAGAAATATTATAAACTATAATTAGTTAAAGAGGAAAAAGCCAAAGCCTCTTAATAATAAATAAAAAAACTTAATTGAATAAACCAATAATAGAAATGGGAAACACCAAAACCATACGAATTTTTCGTATGGTTTTTTATTTTTTTATATACCTAAAACAAAAAAAGACTATTATATAGTCTTTTTAGAAAAAAATATAAAGTTTTTCCTTTAACAAAGTTGGGATTCTCAATATTTTCTGTTGCATATGAGATATTGCAACTTCAGGATAAAAAATTATAAATTTTTTAAGATTGGGATTCTCAATATTTTCTGTTGCATATGAGATATTGCAACCTTTGATTTATTCTATCAAATTCTACAAAGAAAATCAAGTAAAAGGAGATAAAATGAAAAAATATAATAACTTAGAAATTATAAAAAAAATCTGTCCTTCATCTATTTCTAAAAAAGGAGAGTTGAAAAATTTTCAAGTTCAACTATTAGAATATGAATATGGAATTAAAAACGATACCTATCCTTTTGTAGTAGAATTAAACTCTGAAAGTTTAAACTATGTTGGTATTGATAAAAAACCACTTTTTTTAAATACGAGTACAGTTGAAAAAATAAAAGAAAAACATCAAATTAATTTATCTTTTCTTTTAGATTTAAATGAAGTAATTAAAAATTCTCTATTTGCATTTGATTCTATTCAATTTTCAGATTCCAAAATTTTTGTTACAGAAGATAAAAGTAAAGAAGATTTGCCAATTATTTTTATTGTTAGAGAAGATAAAAAAGCTGCTATTTATCTAGTTAATGAAATTACAAGTATATATGATAAAAAAAATTTAAATAACTTAATTAAAAATTCTTTAAAAAATGGTGGAAAGATATATTTAAATCCAAATAAAATAAAAGAAATAGAAGAATTTAGTTTAAATTACAATGATATTTTAAAAGAAGAAATAACAAGTAGAAAGGAGGAACAAAAGAAAAAGAATCCAAAAATACCTAAAAAGAAAAAAGATAAAGAAGTTGAAAATGAAAGATAAAAAAATAAAAAGCCAAATTGGCTGAATATAAAAGTAGGAGGATATATATGAAATTAATAATTGCAGAAAAAGAAAGTGTGGCAAGAGAAATCGTAAGAGCGTTATCAGGAGAAAAGAAAGAAGAAAATAAAGTTATTAGATGTCAGGATTATATAGTATGTTGGGCTTCAGGTCATTTATTAAGACATAAAACTCCTGATGAAATAGATAAAAAGTATAAAGAATGGAAATTGGAAGATTTACCTATATATTTTGAAAATTGGGAAAAGACTGAAATTGAGAGTAATAAAAAATATTTGCTTTATAACATCCTTAAACTTTTAAAAGACCCTAGAGTAGATTCAGTAATTCATACTGGAGATGCTGATGAGGAAGGACAATATTTAATAGATGAAATACTAGAATATGCCAATAATAGGCTCCCAGTTAAAAGATTATTTATAAATGATGGAAGTATAGAGGCTGTTAAAAAATCTTTAAATAAAATAGAGAACAATGAAAAACATATAAATTTAGGAAAAGCAGCAGAGGCAAGAAGTATAGCAGATATGATAGTCGGGTTTAATCTTAGTAGATTTTACTCAATAAAAAATAATGTGAAGTTAAGTTTAGGAAGAGTTCAAACACCTACTTTAGCATTGGTAGTAAACAGAGAAGAAGAAATAAAAAATCATACTAAAGAAAAATACTATGACCTTTATTTGAATGAAAAAATTAACGATATTGAATTAAATTTAAAAAAATTTAATTCAGAAAAAATTATGGATAAAGATGAATATTCTTGGATAAAAAATATAGAAGCTAGAAAAGAGACATTAATAGTATCTAAGAAAAAATATTTTAAAGAAACACCTTTACCTTATAATTTATCTTCTTTACAAATTATGGCAAGTAGACTCTATAAATATTCTCCACAAAAAACTTCAGATATAACTCAATCTTTGAGAGATAACTACAAAGCAATTACATATAATAGGTCTGAAATTAAATATTTGTCGGATGAAAAGTTTGATGAAGCTCCACAACTTGTTGAATACATATCAAAAAAAATTGGAGTGTCAGCTGAATTTAATTTTAAAGATAAACCAAGATGTATTAATCCTAAAAAATTGGAAGGAACTCCACATCATGGGATTATTCCAACAATGGAAGAGTTTGATTTAAACAAATTATCTTCAGAGGAAAGAAGTATTTATAACCTAATTACAGAAAGATATTTAATACAATTTTTACCAAAAATTGAAGTTGAAAAAACAGAAGCTAAAGTAGAAATCGTAGAAAATTTATTTAAGCAGTCCTCAGTAAAAATAATAGATAAAGGATATAGTAAATATTTTAATTTACAAGAAGAGGAAGAAAATTTAGAACCTGAAACTACTTTATCAAATCTTCAAGAGGGAGAATATGAAGCCTTAATAACTGCAGAGAAGTTTTCTATCACAGAGAAGGAAACGAAGCCTAAAAAACACTATACAGAGGCTACTTTATTAAATGATATGCAGAATATAGCTAAATATGTAAAAAATGAAGAAATAAAAGCTATTTTAAAAGAAAAAGATAAAGGAAAAGATGGAATAAATGGAAGTATAGGAACTCCTGCGACACAGGGACCAATAATTAAATCTTTGTTTGATAAAGGATATTTAAAACTAGAAAATGATAATGTCATTCCAACTGATTTAGCAAGAGAGTTTATAAGAGTTTTACCTAAAGAATTGACAACAGCAGATTCAACAGCACTATGGTGGAGTATCCAACAAGAAATTGTAGCAGGAAGAGCAAAAGTAAAAGATTTAACTTTAACTGTTTTAAAAGATGTAAAAAAAATTATAAGTTCTTCTGAAGATGTTGAAAAAATTGATTCAGAAATAATACGAAAAAAAGGAAAAGAAAGCTTAGGGTTATGTCCTAAATGTAACAAGGGAGAAGTTTTAGAAGGAAATAAAAATTATTACTGTACTGAATATAAGGCAGGTTGTAAATTTAACCTTTATAAAAAGATGAAAATTTATAAAGTAAAAGAAGTTGATATAACTCCAACAAAAGCAAAGACTTTAATTGAGGGAAAATCTATTTTAGTAACAAAACTTCCTAGTAAAAAAGGGACAGAATACGATGCTTATTTTAAATTAAAATTTAATGGAGATTGGGTAAATTTAGAATTTGATAGGTTTAAGGAAAGCAAAAAGAAAAAATAAGAACTAAGGGTAAGGGACACATGTGTCCCCTAGTTAATGGAATAGGAGGCAAAAATGTTAAAAGAATATGAACAACAAGAAAATGAAACAAACGAAGAATACTTAGAAAGAATGGGGATAAATCCTAAAGAAGAAGAAAATCTTATAGTTGATGAAGCAGATTTAGAAGCAGATTTAAACGGAAATATAAAGGAGGGCTAGTATGGTAAGAGCTATTGATATTATTTCAGAAGATAGAAAAAAGGTGGTAGAAAATATCATAGAAAGAATAGAGAAAGATGGACTTGAATGGAAAAAAGGTTGGAGTCCTGAAATGGTAGCTCCTACTAATCCATCTTCTAAAGCAGAATATAAAGGAAGAAATGTAGTAAAAGCATTTAATTCAGCTTTAAATAATGAATATAAAGACCCTCGTTGGATAACTTTTAAACAGGCAGATAAAGAAGGCTGGAAAGTAAAAAAAGGGGCTAAAAGCATTGTTTTAGAAAAATGGATATTTGATAAAGAAGAAAAGAGATTAAATCCTGAAACAGGAAGAGAAGAAAAAATAAAAGTAAAACTTGATAGACCTGTCCCAAATTATTTTAGAGTATTTAATGGGCAGGATATAGAGGGAATGCCACCACTAAATATAAAACCTTTAGATAAAAATGAAACATTAGAAATAGCTGAAAATATTATAAAGAGTTCTAAAGTCCCTGTTGTAGAAATTGCTCAACCTAGTGCATATTATAGTTCTTCTGAAAATAGGATTGTAATGCCTCTAAGAAATACCTTTAAAAGTCAAGAAAGCTATCTTGCTACAGCTTTGCATGAAATGGTACATTCAACTAAAAAAGAGTTAGGAAGAGAGCAGTCAAAAACTAGAGGAGATGAAATTTATGCTAAAGAAGAGTTAGTGGCAGAATTAGGTTCTTTAATGCTTCAAGGAAAATTAGGAATAAAACTAGAAAATAGACATGTTGATAATCATGCTGCATATTTACAAGGTTGGATAAAAGTTTTAAAAAATGATTCCAATGAATTATTTAGAGCAGCTGAAAAGGCAGAGAAAGCTAGTGAACTACTTTATGAAAGATACCAAGAATATGTTAAAGAACATAATTTAGATATAGAAAAAGAAAATATATCTGAAAACTCTCAAGAAGAAGAGAAAAGAGAATTAAATCCACAAGAACTATTACATAAAAGTTTTATTATAAAATCTCCTGAAAAAAACTCTGAGGGATTTATAGTAGGAATAGATAAAGGCACTCAAAAAATTATAACTTTTTATGAAAATAATCCACGAAAATGGAAACAAGTAATACAAGATTTTGATTATTTAAGACAAATAGGGAAAGAAGATGGAGACCATTGTATATTAAGTATTAGAAATCATCAAGATAAAACTATTAAAAACAAAATAGAAAAATATAATGAATTTTTAGTAGAACATGGAAAAGAATTTTCTGAATGTAAACCTTATAAAGGAAAAAATATAACTTTAAATGAAATTCAAAAAATGGCGGATAAAGAATCTTATCTTAAAATAAATTTTATTGAAGTAGGGATGCCAAATCGTGAAAAATATTTGGGACAAATATTAACAAAAAATATGTTAAAAGAATTAGAAAGTTTAGATAAATCTTTATCTGAAAAGCCTTTATCTGAAGAAAATCCTAATAAATATTTTAAAGTAGAATTTGGAGTAGCAAAAGGTGGAAATTTAATTCCTAGTGTCCATGAAATGAGCTTAGGAAATAAATTTTCTAGAGAAGAAAATAAAGAAACTTTTAAAAGAGTAGAAGAAGAATTTCAGCTAATGGAAAATAGGAAAAATATAAAAAACAATGAAACTTTTAAATATTATTCTATAGAAAGAAAATTAAATGTTGGAAATTATCCTGTAGAAAATTTAATAAGAGTGGGAAGATTTGATGATAAATTAAATGTAAATTATACTGAAAATAAAGCATGGGGGACAGTAGAATATACTTCTCCTTTAACAGATTACCAACAAAAAGAGTTTAAACTTACTTCTGAAGAAGAGATAAGTAAAATTAAAATAGCAGGTTATGAATTTAAAAATTCTCAAGAAGTAAGTAAAGCTATTAGTGATGAAAAATATATATTGTCTTCTGACAGGGTAGTTGATATTTATTTTAATGATACAAAAAGAGTTTTTATAAGTAAAACTATTTATTCAAAACAAAAAGGAGCACCTCCAATAGTAAAGAAATTCTTACAGCTGACAAAGACTATATCAATAGACTTTGTGGAGAAAAGGTTTTTGATATAAAAAATAAAGAAGTGAAGCAAGCGAGAAAAAGAGTGACAATTCCTAAAAAAACAAAGAAAAAAGATGATAAAGGACAAGAAAGATAAAGATAAAAAGCCAAATTGGCTGAATAAAAAAGGAGTGATTAAATATGGAATGTAGTATAATTCAAAAATTTAAAGGAGAAATAAACGGAATTTTAATTGAAGATGAAAATAATTATTGTTCTACAAGTTGGCTTTTAGATCAAATTGAAGAAAAATTTGGAGAAATTTATAATCAGGATTTTGTTAAAGATTTAAGTAAAACTATAGAAACTATGTATTTTAAGTATGATAGTTTTTCTTATGCTGATTTAGAACATCAATTTATGAACTCTATAAATGAAGCAGAAAAATTTAATGAGATAGAATTTAATTATTTTGGAAGTACATGGAAGATAGAAGGATTAAACGAAGAAATTAAGAATAATAAATATGAAAAATCATTAAATGATATATGTAATGAGGAATTTAGTAAGTATACTAAAGAGAATAAACTAGAAAAAATAACGGAAGAAGACTATGATAAAATTTTTGATACAGTATGTCAAAAAATAAATCTTTCAGGAGATGATGATTTAAATAGAGATAAAATTATCATAAATTTAGATGAAAAAATGAATAAGTTTAATAAAGTAAAGAATCCTAAAATTCCTAAAAAGATAAAAAATAAAAAAGTTGAAAATGAAAGATAAAAAAATAAAAAGCCAAATTGGCTGAATAAAAAAAGGAGTCATTTATGGAAACAGAAGTTTTTAAAAAATTTGAAACTTTTTTAAAAAATAATAATATCTTGAAAAATGAAGTTATAACTCTTAATTTTTTAGAAGATGAAGTTATTTCTGAGATTTACCTCTCTGAGTTTCTATCTTTTAAAAATTTAAAAGATAATTTTAATAGAAATAACTTTATAGAAAATCTATTAAATAGTTTAGATTCAGAAATAAATATCAAACTTGAGAAAATCATAGAAAATTTTAAAGATAATAGATTAAGAAAAGAAGATGGAATTGAATATTTAAAGAAAAATTTTTCATTTAACATAGACTATAAAAAACTTATTGAAAATACAAAAGTTAAAGATATTTATATATCAGTTGGAAAAGAAGGAACAATTGATAATTATATGTCTAATGAATTTTTTTCAATAAAAAATTTTGGATTAAGAAGTGATGAAAACATAATAGAATTATTGGATAAATCTGATATAAGTCATTTAATAAATTCACAAGGGTATAAAATAGAAGACTTTTATGATGAGGAAAAATTAAATACCTCTATTTTTCTAAAAAGTTTAAAAGAAAGTATAAACTCTTCAAAAGATTTAATTGGAAAAAAATTAACATTTTATTTTAAAGAAATTTCATTAAATGATATGTTAGATGTATTTAGTCAAGATAACTTGGAAATAAGCAAAGAGAGTTATTGTTTCTTAAACAATCCTGTTCTTCCTTATGATAAAAACTCTAATTTAATCCAACTAGAAAAAAATATAGTTATTGAAAAAAAAGATATTATTGATTTAGATATTTCAGAAAATTCTATTGGTTATTATCCTAGAATAGAAGTAAAGGATTTATCTAAAGGACAAATAAAAAAGAAAGAAAATATATCTGAATTATTTTTCAATAAAACTTTTAATAGACAAGATGTAGTTAATTTTATCAAAAAATTTCTTTATAAAAATCCTATTATAAATAATAAGGAAATAGCTTTAGTTAGAATAAGAGAAGATGGATTAAATAACAATTATACCTCAATACTGGAATATGTTTCAAAGAAATTAAGGGAAGATAAAGAAATAATAATGGAAGCTGTAAACCTTAAGGGAAAAGCACTAAAATATGCTTCGGATAGATTAAAAGATGATAAAGAAGTAGTTTTAGCAGCTGTAAAACAAAATGGGTCTTCTTTAGAATATGCTTCAGAAAGATTAAAAGATGATAGAGAAATTGTTAATTTAGCAGTAAAAGAAAGTGGTTTTGCACTAAATTATGCTTCTCAACGAATAAAAGATAATCTCAAACTATTAGAAATAGGAAAAACAAAGAAGAAAAAGAATCCAAAAATTCCTAAGAAACTAAAAGAAAAAAATATGGGAAATGAAAGATAAAAAAATAAACAGCCAAATTGACTGAATAAAAAATAAAATAAATTGTTATGCGATAATACATATGTGACAAAATAATAAAAAATAGAAAGTTCTCTG
>JAGYHM010000023.1 GCA_018457305.1 Fusobacterium sp.
TTGATAGTGGAGAAATTCAAGGAATTAGATTATCTACACGGCCAGATTGTATTGACGATGAGATTTTAACTCAATTAAAAAAATATGGAGTACAAACAATAGAGTTAGGAGTTCAATCGCTAGATCCAGAAGTTTTGAAGGCAACAGATAGGGCTACCTATGGAGCTGATTTAGTTGGGAAAAGTTCGGCACTAATAAAAAAATATGGTTTTGAGTTGGGTATACAACTTATGATAGGCTTACCTTGTTCAAATTTAGAAAATGATTTTGAAACGGCTCTTAAAATTTTAGAATTTAAACCAGATATTGCTAGAATTTATCCGACTTTGGTAATAAGTGGAACAGAGTTAGAGAGAATGTATTTAAAAAATAAATATGTTGCCTTAACTGTTGATGAGGCTGTTGAGAGAACTTTAAAAATTTATTCCTTATTAGAAAAAAATAATGTAAATATAATTAGAGTGGGACTTCAACCGAGTGAAGATTTAACGGCAGAAGGTGTTATCTTGGCTGGACCTTTTCACCCAGCATTTAGAGAACTTGTTGAAACAAAATTATATTTTAATTTCTTGAATAATATTTATTTGAAAGATAAATTTTTAGAAATTTATGCTAATGAAAAAAATATTTCAAAGATTATAGGGCAGAAGGCTATAAATAAAAAAAGTTTTGCTCCGAATTTTGAGATAAAAATTGATAGTGATTTAGGCTTAAATCAAATAAAAATAAATGATATTTTGTATGATAGAAAAGATATTTTAGAGTATGAACTTAAAAGATAAGAGGGAGACAGCGTTCGCCACGCTCACTGTCTCCCGTCTCTGCGAGGCTTGGGGGCTATCGCCCCAAATCCCGTTTTGTGGAATAGAGATTTTATATTTAATTTCGTAGACATTGTCTGCAAAATTTGATGAATTAAAATTAAAAAGAGGTTAATAAAATGAAACAACTTATAGTTATATTTGATAAATATTCAGAAAAAAAATATGAATTAAAAGTTGTGAAAATTGAGGATGAAGAAATCAAAGAAATATTTATTGAGAGGGAAAATTCTCAAAATATAGTTGGGAATATCTATAAGGGAAAAATAAAAGATATAATTCAAAATATGGGTTGTGTTTTTGTTGATATAGGGCAAGAAAAAAATGGATTTTTATATATAAAAAATAAAAACTTTTTAAAAACTTTAAAAAAAGACGATGAACTTATGGTTCAAGTTGAAAGTTTAGCCAGAGATGAAAAGGGAGCAAAACTTACTTTGGCTTATTCAATTCAAGGTAAATATTTAGTACTGCTTCCAAATTCACAAAATAAAAAGATTTTAATTTCAAGCAAAATAAAAAATTCAGAAGCAAGAGAGAACTTAGAAAATATTTTTAAAAATAAATTAGAAGAAAAGACAAGTCTTATAATAAGAACAATAGCAGAAAATACGGAGAGTGAATTATTAGAAAGAGAATATAGTTCACTTCTTTTTGAATATGAAAATATAAGAACTAAATATAAAAGAGCAAAAGTTGGGGAGCTTATATATTCAGAAAATGATTTTGTGAAGAAGATTTTAAATGAAATTGAAAATATTGATGAAATTATTGTGAATGATGAAAATATTTTAGAAATATTAAAGGAGCAATTATCTCAATTTGGAACTATTGCTTTGTGCGGTGATGGAGCAAATTTTAAAAATAAAAAATCTAAAATAGAAGAAAATGGATTTTTAAGGCGAAGCCTTAAAGTGCAGTTGCCACCGCAACACATCAGCGAGCAGCAAGGCGGGCGAGCCAAAGAAAAACAATTACAAAATAAAATTCATAAATACACAAAAGATGAAAATATTTTAAAATATTTTAAAATTGATGAGGCAATAGAAAAGGCACTTGAAAAGAAAGTTTGGCTTGACTGTGGTGGCTATATAATCATAGAAAAAACAGAGGCACTCATCAGCATTGATGTGAACACTGGGCAAAATTTAGGAAATAAAAATTTTGAGCAAACTATATTAGAAACAAATATTGAAGCAGGAAAAGAAATTGCAAAACAACTTAGACTTAGAAATTTAGCTGGAATAATAATTATAGATTTTATAGATATGAAGAGCAATAAAAATAAAGAAAAACTTTTAGAAAGTTTTAGGGAAGAATTAAAAAAAGATTCTACAAAAACAAATATAGTTAGTTTTTCTAATTTAGGTTTAGTTGAGATGACTAGAAAAAGAAATGGAGAAGAACTGGCTAATTTTTATAGAGAAAAATGTAAATTCTGTGATGGAAGTGGAGATTTTATATCAGAAGATAGAATTATTTTAAATATTTTATCTGAAATAAAAATTTTGAGTTTAGATGAAGATGTAAATATTGTGGAGATAGTTTCGGAAGAAAAAATTATAAAAAAATTAAAAAAAGATTTTGAAGATTATTTGGAAATAATTTTAAATACAAAAGGGAGACAGCGTTCGCTACGCTCACTGTCTCCCGTCTCTGCGAGGCTTGGGGCTGACGCCCCAAACCCTGAAATTAGATATGAACAAAAGGACGACTGCATTTCACTATCATCTACTAATATAGAGGCTGATACCTTAAAAGAAGAAATACATAATGGATTTTTAAGGCGAAGCCTTAAAGTGCAGTTGCCACCGCAACATATCAGCGAGCAGCGAAGCGGGCGAGCCAAATCACAAGAAAAATTATTTTTAAAGAATAAAAAAGTAAAATTGAAAATTGAAAATAAATTTTTTAAAGAGGGCTTTGAAATAAATTTATATAAATAATAGGAGTAAAAATGAAAATAGGAGTTTGTGTGGGGAGTTTTGATCCAATAACAAAAGGACATCAAGATATAATTGAAAGAGCAAGTAAATTAGTAGATAAATTAGTCGTTGTGGTGATGAATAATCCGAAAAAAAAATATTGGTTTAATTTGGAAGAAAGAAAAAATTTAATTTCACTGATATACAAAGACAAAAAAAATATTGAAATAGATTTTTATACTGGGCTTGTTGCTGACTATATGAAAAAAAATTCTTATGAACTTTTGATTAAGGGTGTGAGAGATATAAGAGATTTTTCAGATGAGATTTCTTATTTTTATGCAAACAAAGAATTGGCAGACAATAAACTTGAAACAATATTTATTCCAAGTGATAAAAAATATATTTCAGTGAGTTCAACCTTTGTTAAGGAAATAGCAAATTATTCTTATGATTTGAGTGAATATGTTGATAAAAAAATTATTGATTTAGTGGAAGAAAGGGCAAATAAATTTAGGTGATATTATGGCAAAGATGAAAACGACATATTCTTGTATTGAGTGTGGACATATGAGCAGTAAGTGGCTGGGGAAATGCCCTGACTGTGGCTCTTGGTCTTCATTTGAAGAAAATGAAATTTCTTCCGATATAAAAAAATCTATGGACAAGAAATCTTCTTCAAGTTCAGATAAAAAAGTTTATAATTTTAAAAATATAAATTGCTTGGAAGAAGATAGATATAAAAGTGGAATGCAAGAGTTTGATAGACTTTTAGGTGGAGGACTTTTAAAGGGCGAGGTTGTCTTGTTAACTGGAAATCCAGGAATAGGAAAGTCAACACTTTTATTACAAGTTGCAAATTTATATCAAAAATATGGAGAAGTTTTATATATTTCTGGGGAAGAGTCTGCATCTCAAATTAAAAATAGAGGCGACAGATTAAAGATTTCTGGAGAAAAATTATCTGTGATGTCTGAAATGGACATTATAAATATTTATGAATATGTAATTACAAAAAAACCAAAAGTTGTTATTGTGGATTCAATTCAAACTCTTTTTAATTCAAATATGGATTCCATTGCAGGAAGTCCAACCCAAATTAAAGAAAGCACTTTGAAAATAGTTGAGATGGCAAAAAAATATGATATTTCATTTTTTATCGTGGGACATATAACAAAAGATGGTAAGGTTGCAGGTCCAAAACTCTTGGAACATATGGTTGATGCAGTTTTTAATTTTGAGGGAGAAGAAGGACTTTATTATAGAATTTTAAGAAGCACAAAAAATAGATTTGGCTCTACAAATGAAATAGCAGTTTTCTCTATGGAAGAAGATGGAATGAAGGAAGTTAAAAATTCTTCTGAATATTTTTTAAACGATAGAGAAGAAAAAAATATTGGAAGCATAGTCGTGCCAATACTTGAAGGAACAAAAGTATTTTTACTTGAACTTCAATCTTTAATCACAGATTGTGGAATGGGGATACCTAAGAGAGTAGTTCAAGGCTATGATAGAAATAGAATACAAATTTTAACTGCAATTGCAGAAAGAAAAATGAATATTCCACTTGGGATGAAAGATTTATTTGTAAATGTTCCTGGAGGTTTGGGAATAAAAGATACGGCAGCAGATTTAGGAGTTCTCATTTCAATAGTTTCTGTTTATAAATCAATAGAGGTTAGTCAGAAAATTGCTGCAATAGGTGAGTTAGGTTTAAGAGGAGAAATTAGAAAAGTTTTTTTCTTAGATAAGAGATTAAAAGAATTAGAAAAATTAGGTTTTACTGGAGTTTATGTTCCAGAGGCAAATAGAAAAGAAGTTGAAAAGAAAAAATATAAATTAAAATTGATTTTCTTGAAAAATTTAGATGATTTATTAGAAAGGATAAACAAATGAATAAGAATTTAAAATTAAAAGAATTATTGGAAACGATAGCACCAGGAACACCTTTAAGGGCAGGACTTTATAATATATTAGATGCAAAAATTGGAGCATTGATTATACTTGGATATAATGATGAAGTTGAAAAAGTAAGAGATGGTGGATTTTTTATTGACTGTGAATATACACCAGAGAAAATTTTTGAACTTTCAAAAATGGACGGAGCAATTATTTTAAATAATGATTGTACCAAAATTCTTTATGCAAATGTTCATTTGCAAGTTGATAAATCACATTCAACATCTGAGAGTGGAACAAGACACAGAACAGCAGAAAGAGCTGCTAAACAATTAAAATTAGGAGTTATAGCAATTTCAGAAAGAAGAAGAGCTATCACGGTTTACAATGGAGATAGTAAATATAGATTGAAAAATTTAGAAGAATTAAATACAGAGGCCTCTCAAGCATTAAAAACTCTTGAAAGATACAGATATGTTTTAGATAGAGGGCTAGATAATTTAACAATTTTAGAATTAGATGACTTAGTTACACTTTATGATGTATCTAATACTCTACAAAGATTTGAAATGATAAGAAGAATTAAAGAAGAAATCTTAGGTTATCTTGTTGAGTTTGGCTCAGAGGGTAGACTGATTAGACTTCAAGTTTCGGAATTGGTTTTAGATGTGGAAAAAGAAGAAGAAAACTTTATGAAAGATTATATAAATAATATTGAAGATACGGTAGATGTTAAAAAATATTTATCTACTTTGAGTGATGAAGAATTACTTAAAATTGAAAATATGATTTTGGCTTTGGGTTATAGTAAATCTTATGGTGCATTAGATAATAAAATTTCTGCCAAGGGCTATAGAGTTTTAGGAAAAATAAGTAAACTTACAAAAAAAGATATTGAAAAAATAGCTTCAACTTTTGAAAATATTGCTGAAATTCAAGAGGCAGAAGACGATGAGTTAGCAGAAATCAAGATAAGTAGATTTAAGATAAAAGCATTGAGAACAGGAATTAACAGATTAAAATTTACTTTGGAGTCAAGAGGGATAAATTAAAAATTAAAATTCAAAAAAATTTAGTGAGCAGTTAAATGCTCACTTTTTTTATATTTAAGGAAACTATAATTTAATTTTTCTTTTTTGGGGGTGTAGGGGGCAACGCCCCACAAAAAAAGCTCGCCAGCGTTAGCGTGGGTGAGCTATTTTTATATGAAAATTATTATAATAAATAGAAATATATTGAAATATATTGAAATACTTGTTATAATTAAATAACAAATTAAATTTTAGGAGGGAAAATAAGATGAAAAAAATAATAAAAATAGATGGAATGGCTTGTGAGCATTGTGTAAAATCAGTTAAGGAAGCACTAGAAGAAATAGAAAACTTAAAAATATTAAATGTTAAAGTGGGAGAGGCAGAACTTGAATTTCAAGATGACTTAGAAGAAAAAATAAATAAAGAAATCATAGAAAAATTAGATGATGCAGGTTATGATGTAATATAATTTTAAGATAGGGACTAAAATGGAAAAAAATAATTTAGAAAAAATTGAATTAAAAATAAATGGAATAAGTTGCCAAGCCTGTGTTGCAAAAATAGAAAGAAAATTATCAAGGACGGAGGGAGTAGAAAAAGTTGCAGTCAATATTTCAAATAATATTGGCTTAGTTGAGTACGAACAAGAAAAAATAAAAGAAGAACAAATTTTAAAAATTATAGAAAAATTAGGATACGAACCAATTAAAAAAAGTGATATAAAAGTAGAACTTGAAAGAAAAAAAGTAGATTTAGAATTGAAAAAACAATCAAGAGATTCAAAAATAGTAATTATTTTATCTTTAATTGTAATGTATCTTTCAATGGGCTATATGATGGGAATTTATATTCCGTCTTTTATTTCACCAGAAAATAATATTTTACTTTTTACTCTGACTTTATTTTCTTTAACTACTGTTGTTATGATAATTGCAAAAAGATTTTACACTGTTGGCTTAAAGCAATTATTTTTAAAATCTCCAAATATGGATTCACTTATTGCAATAGGAACACTATCAGCCTATATTTATAGTTTGTATATCACATATAAAATTTTACTGACTCACAATTTACATTTGATACATTCTTTATATTACGAATCGGCTACGATGATAATTGCTTTCATAATGATAGGAAAATATTTGGAGCATTTATCTAAGGGTAAGGCTTCGGAGGCAATAAAAAAATTAGTAAATTTTCAAGCTAAGAAAGCAAATTTAATCAGAGGCAATGAAATTGTTGAGGTTAAAATTGAAGAAATAAAAATAGATGATGTCGTTCTTATAAAACCAGGAGAAAAAATTCCAGTTGATGCCCTTATAATAGAGGGAGAAAGTACAGTTGATGAAGCTATGTTGACTGGGGAGAGCCTTCCAGTTGAGAAGAAAAAAGGAAATAAAGTTTTTAGTGGAACGATGAATAAAAATGGAATTTTAAAAGTAAAAGTCCTTGCTCTTTCAAATGAAACAATGATTTCTAAAATAGCAAAATTAGTTGAAGATGCACAGATGACAAAAGCTCCAATAGCAAAATTAGCAGACAGAATATCTTTATATTTTGTGCCAGTTGTTATGGGAATTGCAGTTTTTAGTGCTTTACTTTGGTATGTACTGATAAGATATAATTATGTTTCAGTTGATAAAAATATTTTTGAATTTGTTTTGACGATTTTCGTTTCAGTTTTAATAATTGCCTGTCCTTGTTCATTGGGACTTGCAACTCCAATGGCAATTATGGTTGGAACTGGCCGTGGGGCAGAGCTAGGAATTTTAATTAAATCTGGAGAAGCTCTTGAACGATTACAAGAAATAGATACAATAGTTTTTGATAAAACTGGAACTTTAACTCAGGCAAAGTTAGAAGTTGTAGATATAATAGTCAATGAAAAATTAAAAAATCAAATTTCAAAAGAAGATTTATTAAAATTTTCTGCTTCACTTGAAAAAAATTCTGAACATCCATTGGGAGAAGCAATTTACAGAGAATACAAAAATAAATTTTCAGAAGATAAGTTGTATGAAGTTGAAAATTTTGAAAATATTTCTGGTTTTGGAATTAAAGCCAAGATAAATAATGAAAATATTTTGTTGGGAAATAGAAAATTTTTACAAGAAAAATTAGCTATTAATTTTTCAGAAGAAAATAAAATTTATGAAGAACTAGAAGCAAAGGGAAATACGGTTGTATTCTTAGCCAAAGAAACAGAATTTTTAGGTGCAATTGCTCTGGCAGATATTTTAAAAACAGAAAGTAAGTCTGTTGTTAAAAAATTAACTGAGATGAATATCGATGTCTATATGTTGACGGGAGATAATAAGAGAGTTGCAAAATCAATAGCAGATTCTTTGGGAATAAAAAATATTATAGCAGAGGTCGATCCGACAGATAAATATAAAAAAGTGAAAGACTTGCAAGAGCAAAATAAAAAAGTTGCTATGATAGGTGATGGAATAAATGATTCTCCTGCTTTAGCTCAAGCTGATGTTGGAATAGCAGTTGGAACTGCAACTGATATTGCACTTGAAAGTGCAGACATAGTTTTGATGAATAAAAATTTAGAAACTTTAATCACAGCTATAAAATTAAGTGAAAGTATTATGAAAAATATAAAACAAAATTTATTTTGGGCATTTATTTATAATTGTCTTGGAATACCAATAGCAGGTGGCGTTTTATATTTATTGACAGGGCATTTACTAAATCCTATGATAGCAGGTCTAACAATGGGGCTTAGTTCAGTTTCTGTTGTGCTCAATGCACTGAGATTAAGAAAATTTAAACCTTAAAGGGAGTGGGAAATAATGGAATTGATAGATGATACTAAAAAGTTTAATACTATTTATAAGAAATATTTTAAAGAATATTTTGATAAACCATTAAAAAAAGATGGATTTTATAAAAAGGGAACAATTAATTTTTTTAGGATAAATAAATTAGGAATGGTTGAAATTTTAAATTTTCAGAGACATTATGATAGACTTACGGTTAACTATGCAATCATACCAATATATTGTGGAGTGCTTAGAGACTCAGGTGAGATGGGTGAAAGATTAGGAAGATTAAAATATCAAGAAGATTATTGGTGGGATTTAAGAACAGAAGAAGAAATAAAAGAAAATATGGAAATAATGTTAGAAGTAATACAAACTCAGCTTTATCCATGGTTTAAAAAAATGGAAGATGAAAATGAAGTAATAAAATTGGTAATGAAATCATGGAAGTATACCATAATATATAATTATTTAGGGCAAGCAACAACAATGGCAAAATTCAAAAGGTACAACGAAATTCAAACTTATATAGATAAAGTAAAAGATGAATATAAAAACTTAAAAGAAAGAGGTTTTAAAAGAGATTGGATTCCACCAATTTTAGAAGAAGCTCTACTTTTAGAAGAAAAAGTAAAAGAGGGACATAAAGCAATAGATGAATATATAATTGAAAGAGAAAAACAATCTTTAAGAGAATTAGGGCTTGAAAAACTAATTAAATAATAAATAGATTTTTTAATCTCTTCTTTCTGTTAGTTGTATGTTAATGGTATATGTAAAATCAATTTTTAATGATTTTAAGTATAAATTTTATTTGTATATTTGAAGTAGAGTCTAAACATATACTACTTTATAATATGTAATTATATTTTTGCTTACTTTACTATATATAATTATCTTTTTAGGAAAAGAGTTAAAAAATAAAAAACTCTCTATTTTAAAATAAAGAGTTGAAATTTGCATGATTATTTTATTTATCTGTAATAATATTGCATAGAGCATTCCCTATATGTATTCCTTATCTTCTAACCATTCTTCTTCAATATTAGAATTTTTAATTTTTCTAGGATAAGAAAAATCTGTTTCAAATTCATTAAAAGAAAATATATTATCCAGGTAAACTGACATTATAATCATTTTAAAATCCTCCTTATTTTTATTTAATACTATTATAACATATAATTCCAAAAAAGCGGAAATTATATTTTGAAATAATTTTTTTTAATCTTAAAAAATTTTACCCTCTTTGTTATATAACGGGTATAATATAATTAAATTTTAGTCCTAAAAAATAGCCGTTATTTCTAATTAAATTTATTTAGTTCTAGCTGGTGGGTTACAAATGGGTTACAAATTTTACCCAAATACAAAAGAAACCAGTAGTTTTTTGCAAACTCTGGCTTCTTTTGTAGAAATTAAACTATAATTAAGATTACTAATTTGAAACTTCCAATATACCGTATTTACTAGGAATGATAGTCTGTTAATTTTAATAAAATTTACTTAGTTTTAAATAATCGACTACAAATCGACTACAAATTTTAAAATTTATTTACAGCCTCTGTAAGAGCATTTAAAGATTTTTCTATATAAACTTCTGATGTTATCTTAAAGTTTGAATGCCCCATAATTTTTATAATGGTTTCTTTATCTACACCCAATTCATCTATCATCGTAGCAAATGTGTGTCTGCAGTCGTGTAAGGTATGATAAGTAAGTCCTAAATCTCTAAATACAACTCTAAAATGGTCATCAAAATTATCATACAAATATTTCTCATTATCAGCCCTAAGACATAAATAATTGCTTTTGGAATTAAGTCTATTTCTCACTAAATCAATTATTTTATCAGAGATAGGAACTGTTCTTATTCCATTTTTATTTTTAGATTTTCTAATATAAATACATTTTTTATCAATATCTACATCTTTACTTTTTAAATCTAAAAGTTCATTTATTCTAAGACCAGTATAACAGTTGATTAAAATTATATCAATAACATTATGTTTATCTTTATATAAGTTTTTCCAAAGAGTTTCTAATTCACTTTTAGTTATAAGTCTAGGTCTATTAGCTGTCCTTTTCCCTTTTTCAACACTTGGCATCATTAGAAATTCAGCATAATTTTTTTTGCAAAAATCATTTAAGACAGCATAGTCAAATAATCTTTTCCAAAAGGATTTGATATTTCTTAAAGTCCCGTTAGTTAAATTCAGATCATTAAAAATACTTTGTAATAAGACACCATTAATTTCTCTTATATCCATATTATGTAATTTCTTACTATTATTAAAATAAGAGGTGTAATTTTTAAATGTACTAGCTTTAGGATTTTTAGCTTTTATCCACAAGTTATAAACTTCTGAAAAGGTTAATTTTTTATTTTTCTGTTTCTTTACAGGAGAAACAATTTTTAAAGTATTTTCGTTGCTTTTAGAAAAATAAGCGATTCTAAATACTTCTGCATCTTTTCTAGTTTCAAAATATGCTAAATAATCTTTCTTTGATTTTCCAGTATTTGGATCAATATATTCTTTACCTCTCACGGCAAAAGGTTTTCTTCTTTTTCCAGAGAGTTTGACAACTGTTCCCATTCCATTAACTGCTTTCAAAATTACACCTCCTTTCATTTTAATAATTTCGTTTTTTATCTAAATTTTAAAGTATTCTGACAATCCTTCTTCATCAATAATGAAACTGCCTCTAAGTTTGTCTTCCTTCTTTTTGAAAAAACATTTTGGAATTTTCTCTGTCTTTATAAGCCACACTAAATTTGACTTTGTTACTCCCAACCCTTTTACTTTTTCAAATGCTTCTTTCATCTTTATGTGTTTTGCCATTTTTATTTCCTCCATAATTTTATTTACTTCATCTTTAACCGTATAAGTATATATAGTTAGTTTGTTTCTATTTAAACTCTAAACATATATAACATCTAATGTATCTTGGTTTATTAAGAAAAAATCTGAAGTATTTTTAGATTCTTGTAAAAATTCATCAAACAAATACAAATCAATCTTTTCTTTTTCTTGATTAACAGTGCTATATACATTAATTAAACTTTCCAATTTTAGTGAAAATTCATTGTTTTTAGAGGAAATATTAACTACAAGTTTTTCTAGAAACTTTTTCCTTTGAATAGTTACAAATTTAATTAAGACTTCATTTGAAGAATTAAAATCATTTAAATGCTTTCTTAATATTTCAGAAAAATATTCTATAAATTTAATCCATTTTTTTGAATTTTCTAACGAATTAGACCAGACCTCATTATCAGGATATAGTTGAAAAATTTTACGACTACTTGTATAAATTTTCTTTGTAATACAACCTGTATAGTCTATTAAATTCTCTATATCATATTTAGTTGGAGTATTTAAAAGTATTTGTATCTCTGATGGTCGGACACTAAATACTTTAAAGCTTAAAAGGTCTTCAGATACTAAATCTAAAATTTTTTGTATAATTTCCCTTTTTCTGTGGTCTACTTTTTCTACTTTTTCTTTTTTTCGTCCCTCTAATTCATAAGAATTAGTCATTCTCTTTTTTTCTTCTATTTCTTTACCTAGAATAAAATTTTCTGGAATTTTATAGCTTTTAATATATTTTTCATCTATAATTTTTTCTAAGTCAATACGATTCTTTTCAGTATTTAATTTTTTATATAATTCTAATCTATATAAATTATTACCTGCTTTTCCAACTAAAAAATCTTTAGATAGCCATAGTTTTTCAACAGTAGTATCAAAAAATATTTCAGAAAAAATAACTTTTGAATTTTCTGTAATAAATTTTTTTTCATCCGTTCTATATGAAAAAAATTCTACAATATTTGCCCAACCATTTATAATTTTTTCAGGTAAACTATTAATATAGTCTAAATTATCCATATAAACTATTTTCAAAATAGCCTCAAGAGCTTTATTTTTATTGATGTTAGCCCTACTATTATTTGCCCAAAACTTTATATCTAATTTTGTTTTTCTCAACGCTAACAAGTTTTCCATAAATTCTTTTGAGGGATATTTATCTGGAATATACTTATACTCACCTAACTCCCTAAAATGTGGGACAAAAAAATGAAATCTAGTTAGAAAGGAATCTTCCTCTAAGCCAATTTTTTCTCTTAGTAATTCAAAGTTTATATTAAAATTTTGAAAGATTTCTTGTGGAGCATTAAAATTTGATACTATTGATGTATGTGTTTTAACTTCTTTATCTTCAACTTCTGAGTAGTAAGCTTTAGAAGACATCGCAGTTTTTAAAGTATCTGTGCTATCAGAATCAAATTTAACTTTCTCTTCTACGATTAGCAAAGGAAAATTTAAAAGAGGTATTCTTTTTTTACTTATCTTATTTCCTCTTAAGTCAGCATTAGTTATGACTTGTGATACTATTCTTCTTGAGTTCTCTGGAACAAATTGGTAATTAAAACTTTTTCCTAAACCTGCTTCTCCAAAATTCATAATGTTAATATTATTTGAACCTATTGGTGCAAGTTTAATTAAAGCTGTTAGAATAACCCAAGGTGAATTATTATAAAAATCTACTCCTAATTCATCACATACTTTTTTCACATTATTTTTTACTATTTTCATTTCCATTTATCTTCCTCCTAAATTATTAACAAGATATACTATATCTAAGTACTCTTTTTTATCGTTTATAAAAACTAAATTATCTTTTTCTTCTTGAGTAAGTTTAAAAAACTCTATTTTCATTTTTTCTTTTAAAGATAAATCATTAAAAGAACTTACATTAGAAATAATTAAAATATTATCTTCTGATAATCTTATATTTTTTTCATTGAAAAAAGAGCTTATTTCCTGTGTGAGTGTTATTTTTTTTGAAAGATAACATTCTATCTTTGTTGAAGAAGAAGCCGTTTTTATAATTAGGAAATTATCAGTTGTTAAATAAATTCCTCTTGAAAGTTTTAAATGAGTAATTTCAAATAAACTTTTCTCAATTTTTGTAATATTTTTTATTTCACTATTGATTTCTTCACTTATTACTCCAGTGCTTAACATTTTTATCCTCTCCTTTTTTATTTTTGCTTTTTAAAGGATTTTATTGTAAAATCTTTAAAAGATTATCTTTAATTTTCAATTTAAAAAATTTATTCCTTAGAAAAAGCATTTGTTGTTTTCTTACTTAGAGTTTAACCTTTTTAGAAAAATTATTCCAAAAAATAAAAGGTGTTTCGCTTTTTTTTTAAAATTATATTTAAACTAAAACTTATTTTTATAAGTAGTTGTATCATTATAGTTTTTTTAAGATTTAATTAGGAATAAAACTTTAAAATTCATTAAAAAGAAAAAATAAATAAGGAGAAATTATATGAATGAGATTTTTAATATAGAAGAATTAATGAAAAAAAATACTATGGATAAAATAATTAAATTGTGTATATA
>JAGYHM010000024.1 GCA_018457305.1 Fusobacterium sp.
TTTCTAAAATAGTATATCATATTTTAATATTTATTAAAGTTCTTTTTTCTATTATTATATAATTCAAAATAAATTTTTCTTTAAATATTCTTCTTACTTATTATATTGACATTTTAATAAAAATATATTATTATTAAAATAAGAAAAAAAATATTACTACAAGGAGCACAATAAAATGAAAAAAAACATAAGAACAGTATTGTTCACCTTTTTACTTTTATTTACTTTTTTCTCTTTTTCAAATAATGTAGAAGCAGCAAAAAAGAAAAAATATCATACTTGGCAAGAAGTTGCAAAAGATATGCATTTAGAATTTGAAAGTGCTAAAAAAAATATAGAAGCTGGCAACCTTGAAGCAGCATATAAAGATATGAATGATGCTTATTTTGGTTATTATGAAGTTCAAGGTTTTGAAAAAAATGTTATGGTTAGTATATCTGCTAAAAGAGTCAATCATATTGAAGCCCTTTTTAGAAAAATTAAGCATACTTTAAAAGGAAATTATAAAGGTGATGTCAAAGCTTTAGATAAAGAAATAGATAAACTTGATATGAAAGTTTATAAAGATGCAATGGTTCTTGATGGAGTAGCAAGTCCAGATGATTCTGATGAACTTGGAGAGGTAGTTTTTGGAGAAAGAAAACCTATAGAAATAGATGAAAAAACAGCAAAATGGAAATCTTTTATGACATCTTTTGGTTTACTTCTTCGTGAAGGTTTAGAGGCAATTTTAGTTGTTGTTGCAATAATTGCTTATCTTGTTAAAACTGGAAATGAAAAATTATGTAAACAAGTTTATTTGGGAATGGGATTTGCAATTATTTGCTCATTTATTCTTGCAGGTTTGATAGATGTATTTTTAGGTGGACTTGGACAAGAATTAATGGAAGGTATAACAATGTTTATTGCCGTTGGAGTCTTGTTCTGGGTTAGTAACTGGATTTTATCTCGTTCAAGTGCAGAAGCTTGGGATAATTATATAAAATCACAGGTAGAAAGATCTATTACAGATAAAGATTCAAAAATTTTAGTTTTTTCTGCATTTTTGGCAGTATTAAGAGAGGGTGCTGAATTAGTTTTATTCTATAAGGCAGCTTTAACTGGAGGACAAACTGATAAGGCTTATGCAATATATGGTTTTATAGCAGGTATTTTGGTTCTAGCAGTAATTTATTATATATTTAGATATACAACAGTTAGATTACCACTTAAACCTTTCTTCTTATTTACAAGTATATTGTTATTCTTAATGTGTATTTCATTTATGGGAAAAGCAGTTATAGAACTTACTGAAGCAGGAATTATATCTGGTGGAACGATAATTCCAGCGATGAAAGGATATCAAAATCAATGGCTAAATATTTATGATAGAGCAGAAACTTTAATACCACAACTTATTTTAGTTGTTGCAGCAGGATGGATTTTAATTTCTCATTCTTTAAAAGGGAAATCAAGCAAAAATTCTAAATAGAATTTTTAACTAATTATGTTTTCAAAGTAATATTATATAAATTTTTTAAAAGGAGGATTTTACTATGAAAAATTTTAAAACTTTAATGATGGCGTTTGTCATCGCAGGACTTTCTTTAGGATTTTCTTCAACTGTATCAGCAGCAGAAGCACCTGGAGAATCAGGATTTGTTGAAACTCCAATTGGAGAAACTGTAGTTGGACCTTATGAAGTTGCAGGAGTTTATTTCCAAGCAGTAGATATGATACCAGAAGGAAAACAACCTACAGCAGCAGAATCTGATATGCATTTAGAAGCAGATATTCACTTAACTCAAGCAGCTTCAACAGCTTTTGGATTTGGTGGAGGAGAAGGAATATGGCCAGCTTACTTAACAGTAAACTACAAAGTTCTTTCTGCAGATAAGAAAAAAGAAATCACTTCAGGAACATTTATGCCAATGAATGCTGATGATGGTGCTCACTATGGAATTAACATCAAAAAAGGACTTATTCCAGTAGGAAAATATGTTCTTCAATTTGAAATTAAAGCTCCAACTGATTACTTATTACACGTAGATGGAGAAACAGGAGTTCCAACAGCAAGAGAAAATGGAAAATCAGCAGCAGAAGAATTTTTCAAAACTCAAAATGTTGAATTTGAATGGATTTATACTGGTGAACAATTACAAAATAAATAATATATTATTATGAGAAATAAAAAATAGTGTTGAAAATTTTTTCAGCACTATTTTTTATATATAAAGAAATTATAATTTGAATTTTTTATTTTCTAATAGAAATAAGTAAATTGAGAAAGAGTTTTTAATTCTATAAAAGATAACTTTTTTTAAAATAATTAGTTGTTTTATATATAAATTGTCTTATTTATGATACTCTTAAAAATAAAAAATATATAATAATTTTTCTTTACAATATGATATTTATATGTTATTATTTAAAAAAGAACTGGTAATTACCAGTTAAAATAAATATGAAAGAAGGTGGTAGGCTATGTTTAATTTTTCTGATGATAAGTTGAATGAATTAAAAGCCTTTAACACAGTAAGAGAAATAGAATCTCAACCAAATATTTGGCTAGAGGCTTTTGATTTATATAAAAATCAAGAAAAAGATATAAAAAATTTTTTAGATGAATTAAAAAATAAATATGGAAAAGTAAAAGTAATTTTTACTGGTGCTGGAACATCAGCATATGTAGGAGACGTATTGTTTCCACATTTAAAAAAATTGGAAGATGAAAATTTTAGTTTTGAAGCAATTGCAACAACAGATATAGTTTCTAATCCAGAAGATTATTTACAAGATGTTCCTACTTTATTGGTTTCTTTTGCTAGAAGTGGAAATTCACCAGAAAGTTTACAAGCAGTAAACTTAGCAAATAAATTAATAAAGAATATTCATCACTTAGCAATTACTTGTGCAAAAGATGGAAAACTTGCAATAAATTTAAAAGATGATTCATCATCTTATGTAATGTTAATGCCAGAAAAATCAAATGATAAAGGTTTTGCAATGACAAGTTCATATACTTGTATGTTGCTTAGTGCTTTAATGGTTTTTGATAAAAAAGATGAGAAAGAAAAAGAAAAAATAGTAAACTTAATTTCTTCTATGGGAAAAAAAGTTTTAGCAAGAGAAGAAGAAATTGAAAAGATAATAAATTTAGATTTTGATAGAGTAGTTTATTTAGGTTCTGGTTCTTTAAAAGCCTTAACAAGAGAAGCACAACTTAAAATATTAGAATTAACTGCTGGAAAAATAACTACTTGTTTTGATTCTTCTATGGGATTTAGACATGGTCCTAAATCTTTTGTAGATACTAACACATTGGTTTTTGATTTTGTATCAAATAATGATTATACACAAAAATATGATGTAGATATTATAAACGAAATTCATCATGATAAAATAGCAAAAATTATAGTTGCTATAACAAAAGATGATTTAGTAGGAGAATTTCCACAATTTTCATTTAACGAAAAAACTGTCTTAGATGATGTTTATTTAAGTTTCCCTTATATAATGTTTGCTCAAACAGTATCAGTTATGGCAAGTTTAAAAGTTAAAAATTTACCTGATACTCCTAGTGCAAATGGAACTGTTAATAGAGTAGTAAAAGGAGTTATTATTCACGAACTATAAGAAAGGGGAAAATGAAAAATGAGTAGATTTTATATGAAATCAGATAAAATATTTTTAGAAAATGAAATTTTTTCTGGCTATATAGAAATAGAAGATAAAATTATAAAAAATATTTTTGAAGATAGTGAAAGATTAGAAAAAGATATAGAGATTATTGATTATAGTGGAAAAATTATAGCACCGGGTTATTTTGATACTCACGTACACGGCTTTGGTGGTTTCGACGTAATGGATGCAACTCAAGATGCAATAGTTGAAATTTCTCGTGGAATAGTAAAAAACGGTGTTACATCTTTTTTACCAACAACTTTGACAGATACAGCAGAAAAATTAAATTTAGCCTGTGAAAATGTAAATAAATACAAAGACTTATGTGATGGAGCAAAAATACAAGGAATATTTTTAGAAGGACCTTTCTTTACTGAAACATATAAAGGGGCTCAAAATCCTAAATTTATGTCTAATCCAAATATAGAAGTACTAAAAAAATGGAAAGAACTTTCTGGTGATTTAGTAAATAAAATTGCAATTGCTCCTGAGAGAGAAGATAGTTTAGAGTTTATAAGAGATGCAACAAAAGATGGAGTAAATATTGCACTGGGGCATAGTAATGCTACTTATGAACAAGCAATGGAGGCAGTAAAATATGGAGCAAACATATTTGTACATACTTATAATGGAATGAGTCCTCTTCATCATAGAAATCCTGGTATGGTTGGAGCAGCCTTAACATCTGATGCTTACTGTGAAGTTATTTGTGATGGACACCATGTTCACAAAGGAGCAATTAAATTAGTTTTAAAGGCTAAAACTTCAGATAAAACAGTTCTTATTACAGATTGTATGAGAGCGGGTGGAATGAAAGATGGAGATTATACTTTAGGAGACTTTGATGTAATAGTTAAAGAAGGAACAGCAAGACTTCACTCTGGTTCACTTGCAGGTTCGGTTTTAAATTTATGTGAAGGTGTAAAAAATTTAGTTGATTGGAATATCACAACACCATTAGAAGCAGTAAAAATGGCAAGTATTACTCCAGCAAAATCTGTTGGTTTAGATAAGATGATTGGAAGTATAGCAGTTGGAAAATATGCAGATATAAATATTTTAAATTTAGATATGACAATAAATTCTGTGTATATAGATGGAGAGAAAAAAATATAAGTTAAAATTTAATAGAATGGAGGTTTTATTTTAAATGACAAAGAAAGATTATTTAAAGAAATTATCGAATAAAGATAATATAATTGCAGCACTTGCTATTGATCAAAGAGGAGCAATTAGAAGAATGATTACTACTCTTGATGATGAAACAAGAGATCAAAAAATTAGAGAATTTAAGGCTTTAGTTTCAAAAGATTTAACAAAATATTCTTCATCGATTCTTTTAGATCCTATCTATGGACAAAAAGCAATAAAAGAAAAAGATGGAAACTGTGGTTTGATAATGGCTTATGAAATTACAGGTTATGATACAGCAGGAACAGAAAGATTTCCAAGACTTATTCAAGGACAATCAGTTTTAAGATTGAAAGAAGCTGGAGCAGATGCAATCAAAATTTTATTATATTATGATGTAGACCAAGCAGAAGAAATAAATGATGTTAAAAAAGCATTTGTTGAAAGAATAGGAAATGAATGTAGAGCATTGGATTTACCTTTCTTTTTAGAAATAGTTTCTTATGATGCTAATATCACTGATAGTAAATCAAAAGAATTTGCAAAGGTAAAACCACATAAAGTTAATGGAGCTATTAAAGATTTTACAGATGATAGATACAATATAGATGTTTTAAAATTAGAAGTTCCAGTTAATATGAATTTTGTTGAAGGTTTTGGAGAAGAAACAGTTTACACAAAAGAAGAAGCAATGAAATATTTTAAAGAACAAAGTGATTTATGTAAAGTTCCATTTATTTTCTTATCAGCAGGAGTTTCTAATAAAATGTTTAGAGATACTTTATATTTTGCAAAAGAAGCTGGCTCAAAATTTAATGGAGTTTTATGTGGAAGAGCAACTTGGGCTGGAGGAGTAGCAGAGTTTATAAATTCTGAAGAGGCTGGTAAAAAATGGTTAAATACAGTAGGAATAGAAAATATAGAAAATATAAATAAGGCACTTGCTGAAACAGCAACTCCTTGGGAATAGAAAGTGGAAATAAAGAAAAATGAAATTGTCCCTCTTCATATACAATTGACAGATAAACTTATAAAAAAAATAGAAGCAATGAATTTTTCAGATAAGTTGCCTTCTGAGAGACAGTTGTGTGAAGACTATAATGTAAGTAGAACTACTGTTAGGCAAGCTCTTAATGAATTAAAATTAAATGGATATATAAATAAAGTTCAAGGAAAGGGAAATTTTGTAGCTGTATCTAATAGTGATAAGCAAAATCTTTTAGATTATTATAGTTTTACAAAGCAAACCCTTGCAAGAAATATGATACCAAAAGTAAAAATTTTAGAATTTCATAAAGAAAGTCCTAATGAAATTTTAAAAGAGAAAATGGAACTTAAAGCAGGAGACAAAGTAATAAAAATAGTGAGACTTAGACTTGCAGATGATACACCTATGATATATGAAACAACTTTTATCCCTTTTTCAATATTTGCTACACTTAAAAAAAAGCAATTAGAAACTATGGCATTATATGATATTTTTGAAAAAGATTATAATAGGAAAGTATGTAAAGTTGTGGAGCAATTCTCAGCAGTTAATATATTTAAGAAAGAAGCGGAATATTTAGGTATTCCTAATAATTCTGCCTGTTTAAAAATAAGAAGACATAGTTATAGTGCTACAAATGAGATAATTGAGTTGACTTATTCTTATGCAAGGCCAGATCAATTTATATATAAAACAAGTTATAATGTATAAGTTTATTGAAAGAAGGAGGAAATATGTCAAATATAATAGTAGCTTCATCTTTAGTATTTGCTTGTTTTTTAGTTATTTGTATATTGCTTTACTATGTTTTAAATTATAGAGGAATGAAAGCAAAAAAAGCATATTTTGAAGATTTACATAAAAATATAAAACCCGGAAAAAATATAGAATTTTGTGGTGGAATTTATGGAAAAATAAATAAAGTAAACGGAGATGAAGTAGAAATTTCTGTACTTGATGGAACTAAAATGAATATTAGTCGTTATGCAATAACAAAAATATTAAATTAAAAATAAAAAACTGTAGAATACAGTATAAAAAAATAAAAGGAGGATTTATTATGCCAAATATAATTTTAACAAGAATAGACAATCGTTTAATACATGGACAGGTGGCAACACAATGGACTAATGTAATAGGTGCAAATCTACTTCTTGTTGCTAATGATGAGGTATCAACAAATAAAATGCGTCAAGGACTTATGGATATGGCAGCACCAAACGGAGTTGCAACAAGATATTTTTCTATTGAAAAAACTATAAATGTTATCCATAAAGCAGCAGACAGACAAAAAATATTTATTATTTGTGAAACACCAACTGATGTATTAAGATTAGTTGAAGGGGGAGTCCCAATTAAAAAAGTTAATGTAGGAAATATGCATATGGCAGAGGGAAAAAGACAAGTTGCAACTGTTGTATGTGTAGATGATAAAGATGTAGAAGCATTTAAAAAACTTAGAGATTTAGGTGTTGAATTAGAAATAAGAAAAGTTCCTTCTGAATCAACAGAAGATGTAGAAAAACTTTTTAAATAATTTTTGTAAGTAATTTTATTATAGTATGTAATTTAATTTTAAATAAAAATGTAAAGGAGGAAAAAGAATGTCAGATTACACACTTATTCAAGTAATTTTAGTATTTGTAGTTACTTTTATAGCTGCTATTGATCAGTTCAGTTTCTTGGAATCTTTATATCAACCTATAGTTATAGGACCAGTAATTGGTGCTATATTAGGAGATGTAAATACTGGTTTAGTAGTTGGTGCTACATATCAATTAATGACTATCGGTAACATGCCAGTTGGAGGGGCACAACCACCAAATGCAGTTATCGGAGGAATTATGGCGACTGTATTCGCAATAACTTCAAACTTTGAACCAATGGCGGCGGTTGCAGCAGCAATACCTTTTGCTCTTTTAGGGCAATATGCAGTAACATTAGTATTTACTGTAATGTCTCCACTTATGACTAAAGCTGATGGTTATGCACATGAAGCAAATACAGGTGGAATAGAAAAACTTAATTATTTTGCTATGGGAATGTTAGGATTAATATTCGGAGTTATCGTATTATTATTCTTCTTCGCAGGAGCAAACTATGGAACTGTTATGACAAAAATGATACCTGCATGGTTTATGGGTGGAATGTCAGCAGCTGGTGGAATGATGAGATTTGTTGGATTTGCAATACTTTTAAAAGTTATGTTGTCAAGAGAACTATGGGGATTTTATTTTGCAGGATTTGCTCTTGCAAATATTATAGGTGGAATTCCATCACTAGGTGGTTCAGGATTATTACTTATAGCATTCATAGGATTCTGTATAGCATATTGGGATTATCAAGTTCAAACAAAATTTAAAACAAGCACTGTTAATGTAATCGGAGGTGAAGAAGATGGAATATAATATACCTAATTCTTATAAAGATACAACTCCTGCTGCTCAATTAGACCAAAAAACACTTAATAAAATGGTTTGGCGTTCTCTATTTTTACAAGGTTCTTTCAACTATGAAAGAATGCAAGCTGCAGGTTGGCTTTACGGAATATTACCTGGACTTAAAAAAATTCATACAAATAAAGATGACTTAGCAACATCAATGTCACATAACCTTGAATTTTTTAACACTCACCCATTTTTAGTAACTTTCGTAATGGGAATAATTTTATCATTAGAACAAAATAAAGCAGATATACCTACAATTAGAGCCGTAAGAGTAGCTGCTATGGGACCACTTGGTGGAATTGGAGATGCACTATTCTGGTTTACATTAGTGCCAATAACTGCAGGAATTACTTCTAATATGGCTTTACAAGGACAAATAGTTGCACCATTTATATTCTTGTTAATATTTAACTTAGTTCAATTTGGAATTCGTTATGGATTAATGAACTGGTCTTATAAAATGGGAACACAAGCAATTTCTATTTTAACTGAAAATGCAAAAGAATTCACAAGAGCAGCATCTATACTTGGAGTTATAGTAGTTGGAGCACTAACTTCTATGTATGGTGGAACAACTATTAAAACTCAAATAGATAACGGAACTACTTTTAAAGCAACTCCTATTGTTGCAGTAGTAAGTGATGAACAAGTTAAAACAACTTTTGCAGAAAAATTATTTGAAATGAAAGATGGAAAAATAGTTGTTGATAAAGATGGAGTTGAAAAATTAAAAGCAGGAAGTAGTATTACTAATTTAGAAAATGGAGTATCTCAAGTTACATTTACTAAATATGATGAAGTTCCTGTAAAAATTAATATACAAAATATACTTGATGGAATTCTTCCACACTTAATTCCATTATTGATTACATTAGGACTTTATTTACTAATGATTAAAAAGAAATTTACTCCAATTACTTGTATAGGATTATTATTAGTTCTTGGTATAGTTGGAGGATTCTTCGGAATATTCTAATAAATTTTTAGAAAATAAAAAAATAAAATTAAAAATTAGTGGCTCATCTCATATTTTTATTTGAGTGGAGCCACTTTTTTAAAAAGATAAGTGAGGTGTTTTTATGTATGGAATAATTGCTGCTGCACACGGAAATTGTGCTAGTGGAGTTTATAGTGGATTAAAATTAGTATGTGGAGAAATGAAAAATATAAAAGTTGTAGACTTTGTTGAAGGAAATAGTGCAGAAGATTTAGAAATAAAATTGAAAAAAGCATTTGATGAATTAAGAGCAGATGACTATGAAAAAATACTTTTCATTACTGATTTACTTGGAGGAACTCCTTTTACAAGATCAGTTATGAATTTTGGAGAAGATTTAAATGTAAGAGTTTTATCAGGACTTAGTCTTCCACTTTTATATACTGCATCTATTGCAGATGATGAAGATATTGAAGAAGGTGTAAAAAATATCTTAGATGAAGCAAGAGAAGGGACAACTTGTTATTCTTCACAAGCTACAGAAGATACTGACTCAGAAGATGATGGAATATAAAATTTTTAAAAATTTAAGTCTGTTACAAATTTGTAACAGACTCTTTTATATTTTTACTATTTCTATTTTATCTAAAATTTCTTCTAAAATAATTTTATCAATATTTCCAGTAGTATCTAACATAGCATTTGTTGTTCCACAAGCAACTGCTAATTTAAAACATTCTTTAATTTCTAAACCAGAAGCTAGAGCATAAGCCATGCCTCCAATAGTGGAATCCCCAGAACCAACTGTATTTTTTATTTCAACTTTTGGGAAAATTGCTCTATATATATTATCTTGTGTTATAAATAAAGCACCATCAGCACCTAATGTTATCATGATATTTTCTAAACCATTTTTTACAAGTTCTTTTCCAGAATTTATAATTTCATCAATAGAATTAAATTTTTTATCTAATATATTTTCAAGTTCTTCTTTATTTGGTTTAATTAAAAAAGGATTTTCTTTTATTGCTTCTGTAAGAGCAAGTCCACTTGTATCTAAAATAAATTTAATATTTCTTTTTTTAGCTTCTTTTATTAAAATATTATATGAATTTTTAGGCAGACCACTTAATAAACTTCCTGATGCACAAATAATTTCTATTTTTTCTTTATTAAGAATATCTATATATTTTTCTAAAAAATTATCAAAAATTTCTTTTGAGCCAATACCAGCTTCAAGAAATTCTGTGATTTTTTCTTTATTTTCTTCTATAAGTGCAATACAAGTTCTAGTTTCATTTTCAGTTTCTAAAAAATTATTTTTTATGTTATTCTTATTAAGTTTAGTAAGAAAAAGTTTTCCAGTAAATCCCCCAACTATACCACTTGCTAAAATATCTCCACCTAAATCTTTTACTACTCTACTAACGTTTATCCCTTTTCCGCCAGCTTTTTTTTCAAGTTTTGGTATTCTATTAACTTCACCAATATTCAAATTAGAAATATTATATCTTACATCTATGGCTGGATTTAAAGTAATGGTCAATATTTTTTTCATAGTTGCTCTCCTTTGATATTATCTTTAATATATATATTTTAAAATTTTATTATTTTTTTGTCAAATAGTATCTAAGATTAAAATATAAAAATTATTGCTCTATTTTTTAACTTAAAATTGAGACCGCGTTCGCTACGCTCACTGTCTCCCCTCTCTGCGAGGCTTGGGGCTTCGCCCCCAACCCCCCCATAAAAAAAAATCCAATTATTAATTTTTTAAGTATAAAAAATAGGACTGTTACAAATTTGTAACAGTCCCTTTTGTTTTAACTAAATATTTTTTTTTAAAAACTTTTATCTTTTTTATTTTTCTTAACTTCTTCTTTAAGTTTTTCTTCTTTTACTTCCTCTTCTTCAGTTTTAATTACTTTTTTTTAAAGATTCAACTAAAGCATCTACTAAATTATCCATTTCATCCATATTAACATCATTCATAGATGAAGTCATAGTAACTTTTTCATTTAATAAATTCATATTTTTTAATTCAGTTTGGAAGAAATCTTGAAGTAAACTTCCAGATTTACAAGCCCAAGAACCATTTTCTATAATAGCAACAGTTCTATTTTGTAAATTAAGTGCCTTCATATCCATAACAAAATTATGCATTACTGGATAAATTCCTAAATTATATGTAGGACAAGCAAGAACTAAGTGGCTATACTTAAATGTTTCTGCAATTAAGTATGAAACATGTGTGCTTGAAACATCGTACATTTTTACATTAGTTATTCCTTTATCAACTAATTTTGCTGCTAATAAATCTGCTGCTGCTTCTGTATTTCCATACATTGAAGCATAAGCTATAACTATTCCTTCTTCTTCTGGAATATATCTGCTCCATTTATCATATTTGTCTAATAAGTAGCCTAAATTATTTCTCCAAACAGGTCCGTGTAAAGGACAGAAATATTTTATAGGCACAGTTGCTGCTTTTTTAAGCAAATGTTGAACATGAGGTCCATATTTTCCAACTATGTTAGTGTAATATCTTCTTGCTTCATCTAACCAGTCTTTATCAAAATCAACTTCATCGTTAAACATTTTTCCATCAAGTGATATAAATGAACCGAAAGCATCAGCACTGAATAGAACACCGTTAGTTGTATCAAAACTTACCATTGCTTCTGGCCAGTGTACCATAGGAGCTTCTACGAAAACAATTTCGTGTTTTCCAAATTTTCTAGTATCTCCTTCTTTAACTTCTTCTTTTTTAACATTAGTTAATTTGAAACCAAATTGATGCATTAAGTAAAATCCTTTTTCTGTACTTATAATAGTTACATCAGGATATCTTAATATAACTTCTTCTATTGAAGCAGCATGGTCAGGTTCCATGTGATTTATAACTAAATAATCAAGTTTTCTTCCATCTAAAACATATTCTAAATTTTCTATAAATTGTCTACCGATAGACCAATCAGCAGTGTCAAATAAAACTGTTTTTTTATCTAATAATACATAAGAGTTATAAGAAACTCCTCTAGGAATAGGGTGTATATTTTCAAAAAGAGCAAGTCTTCTATCGTTTCCACCAATCCAATATACATCGTCAACTATCTTTTTTACATTATGCATTGTTATCCTCCTTAAAATTATAATAAAATTTTATTTTTATGCTTCAATGAATTGTTCTTTTCCTTCTCCACATTCAGGACAAGTCCAGTTTTCGTCAACATCTTTAAATTTAGTTCCAGGTCTTACATCTCCATCAATATCTCCTAAATCTTTATTGTATTCATATCCACATCCACTACATACATGAACTGTTGGAGAGTAAACTATTTTTGGTATTGCTCTCTTCATTTTTTTCATAGGAGGTGCTTCTTTTTTCTTTTCTCCATTATCTAATTCTTTAGTTAGTAGAGGTAAAATTTCTTCTATATCTCCAACTATACCGTAATCAGCATTTTTAAATATTGCTGCATTAGCATTTGTATTTATAGCAACTATTGTTGTTGCTTCTTTAATTCCTTTTAAATGTTGTAATGCTCCAGAAATTCCACAAGCTATATATAAATTACCCATAAATTTTTGTCCAGACATTCCAACATATCTTTCTAATGGAACATATTCTAAAGTTTCAGCCACTGGACGAGATGAACCAACAGATGCCCCTGCTTGAACAGCAAGTTTTTCAATTAATTTCATATTTTCTTTTGGACCAATTCCTTTACCAGCACTTACAACTCTTTCTGATTTAGAAATAGGAGTATCAAGTGGTATTCCAACTGTGAAATCATAGCCATCAGCTTTTAATGCTTCAACTAATGCCTTAACTTTATCTTTACTTGAACCATCGTTAAACATAATATTTTTTCTAGGTCCTGTAACTTTTCCTTTTGCTTTTTTAGGTCCTGCAAATTCATTTTTTGGAGGTCTACCAACTATATGGGAAGCAATAACTACTCTTTGAATTTCATTTGTACCTTCGTAGATAGTTGTTATTTTTGCATCTCTATACATTCTTTCAACATCCATACCTTTTAAGTATCCAGTTCCACCATAAATTTGAACTGCATCATTTACAACTTCTAAACAGATATCAGAAGCATATTGTTTTGCCATTGCAGATTCTAATCCATAAGGTTCGTGATTTTCTTTAAGTTCAGCAGAACTATAAACTAAAAATCTTGCTGCTCTAATTTTTGTAGCCATATCTGCAATTTTAAAAGATATAGCTTGTTGGAAGGCAATAGGTTTATCAAATTGTTCTCTTTCTTTTGCATATTCAACTGCAGATTCATAAGCACCTTGTGCTATACCTAATGCTTGTGCAGCAATTCCAATTCTTCCTCCATCAAGAGTAGACATTGCAATTTTAAATCCTTCTCCTTCTTTTCCTAAAAGATTTTCTTTAGGAACTTTTACATTATTGAAAATCAATTCACAAGTTGCAGAAGAACGAATACCTAATTTATCATAATGTTCGCCAAAAGTAAATCCTTTCCAACCTTTTTCAACTATAAAAGCAGAGATTCCTTTTGTTCCTATATCAGGAGTTGTTACAGCAAATACAACATAAGTATCAGCTACTCCACCATTAGTTATAAAAATTTTTCCGCCATTTAATACATAATGATCGCCTTTAAGT
>JAGYHM010000025.1 GCA_018457305.1 Fusobacterium sp.
GAATGGAGAAGTTTTAATAGTTTCACAATTTACTTTATACGGAGATTGTATTAAAGGTCGTAGACCATCTTTCATTAAGGCTGCAAAACCAGATCTTGCAAATGAACTTTATCTTAAATTTATTGAAGAATTTAAAAAATTAGGAATTAAAACAGAAACTGGTGAGTTTGGTGCCCATATGAAAGTTGAACTTTTAAATGATGGTCCTGTAACAATAATTCTTGATACAGCAGATGCTAATATAAAATAATTTATAAAAATAAAAAATCCAGAAAATTTTTCTGGATTTTTTTCTTATTTTTATTTCTTTTTTATTTATCCCATTTTTCTAATTTTGAAAAATATTCAGAATAAGCTATATATAATGCTTTTGCATTTAAGTTATTTAATTCTATCTTATCTGGTGAAGAAACTTTACTCATTTCAACTAATTCCATAACTCTATTTGATACTTCTTGTTTATACCAAACTTTTTCATTAAAGAAATTATCTCTTTTAATAAATTTATTTAATAATTTTCTTAATTTTTTTACATCTTTTTTAGATAAATCTTCCTTTTTAGACATTTCTTCTATTTTTTCCCACTCATCTTTATCAGCAACTTCATCTTTTATATATTTAGATGGATTATCAACTTGAGAATAAGAAGACTTTATCATATAGTCAACTAACCCTTTTGGATCTTTTATATTTGTAGTATCTAAGAAAAATCTTCTTGGTAATGATGCCACATAACCATCAAGCATTTTTGTAAAAGTTTCAAAATCATCATCTGTTACTTGATTAGGATTTAATTGTGCTAACTGCTCTAAGAAATATAAATCTCTTTGATTCATTTTTCCTCTTTTTCTTAAATTAAGTATAGGGTTTTCGTTACCATACCATTCAGAAATTTTTGATTCTGCTGCTATTATATTTGATATAGTTGTTTCCCAATTAACTGCTGCTGCCTTATCTATTGAATATTTTTGTACTAAATCAACTCCTTTTCCTCTTGACCAAAAACTACAAGCTGTTAAAGCCATTGAAATCATTATTGCACCTAGTATTTTTTTCATCTTTCTACCTCCAATTTATTTTTTATTTTTTTATCTTCCACAACATTTTTCATAAAGTTTTCCGCTTCCACATGAACAAGTTCCTTCTTTAACTTCTCTTGTAGAATTTCCCATTTCTTCTACTTCTTCCTCAACTTCTTGTTTTTCTTCTTCTTCTTTTATAACAATTTTAAATAAGAAAGATGTAGTTTGTTCTTGTATATTTCTTATCATTTGCTCAAAGATTTGACCAGAAATCAACTTATACTCAACTATCGGATCTCTTTGCCCATAAGCTCTCAAATAAATACTTTCTCTAAGTCCATCTAAGGCCTTTAAATGTTCTCTCCATCTATTATCAACAACTTCAAATAAAATATATCTTTCTAATTTTCTCATAAAATCAGAACTTACTTCTTTTTCTTTCTCTTCGTATTTTTGAATTAAATTTTGATAAAGTATTTCTGCATATTCTTCTTTAGTCTTACTCAAATACTCTTTTGTATCTTTAATTTCATAATCATAATTATCATATAAGTATTCTGCTAAACCTTCTATATCCCAATCTTCTCTCATTTCCGGAGCAAATTTTTCATAAACTTTAGAATAAATATTCTCTTTTAACATTGTTAAAACTTTTTCTTTTAAATCTGTAATTTCAAGAGCAGAATTCCTACTTTGATAAATTGCTGTTCTTTGTTTATTCATAACATCATCAAACTCTAATAGATTTTTTCTAATTCCAAAGTTTCTTGACTCTATTTTCTTTTGTGCTTTTTCTATGGCAGAATTTATCATTTTATGAGTTATAGGTTCTCCTTCTGGTAATTTTAATTTTTCCATCCAAACCTTAACTCTATCAGAACCAAACAGTCTCATTAAATCATCTTCTAATGATAAATAAAATTCTGATGCTCCAGGATCTCCTTGTCTTCCAGAACGACCTCTCAACTGATTATCTATTCTTCTTGATTCATGTCTTTCAGTTCCTAAAATAAATAAACCACCTAAATCTAAAACTTGTCTCTTTTCTTCCAAGCATTGTGTTTCATATTTTTTATATAGTTCTTTAAATTTAGGACTTGTTCTATCTTGAATTTCAGATAAAGTCATAAAGTCTGGATTTCCTCCAAGCATTATGTCTGTTCCTCTACCTGCCATATTAGTTGCTATCGTAACTGACTTTAATCTTCCTGCTTGTGCAACTATTTCTGCTTCTTTTTTATGGAATTTTGCATTCAATACATTATGTGGTATTTTTTTCTTCTTTAACAATTCTGAAAGTTCTTCTGAACTTTGTATCGAAATAGTTCCTACCAAAACTGGTTGTCCCTTAGTATAAAGTTCTTCTATTCTTTCTAAAATTGCATTTATTTTTTCTTGCCTTGTCTTATAAACTAAATCTGGTAAATCTTCTCTTATCACTGGCATATTAGTAGGTATAACAATTACTTGTAAACCGTAAGTATGGACAAACTCAGTTGCTTCTGTCTCTGCCGTTCCTGTCATTCCAGATAATTTTTTATACATTCTAAAATAATTTTGTAGAGTTATAGATGCTAGGGTTTGATTTTCACTTGCTATATTAACTCTTTCTTTTGCTTCAATGGCTTGATGTAATCCGTCTGAATATCTTCTACCATCCATAGCTCTTCCTGTAAATTCATCAATTATTACTACATCTCCATTTTCTCTAACTAAATAATCTCTATCTCTTTTAAATAATTCTTTTGCTTTTAATGCTTGATTTAAGTAGTGAGTTAACTCAACATGCTCTGGTGAATATAGATTTTCTAATTTTAATATTTTTTCTATATTTTTAACACCTTTTTCTGTTAGAGTTATAGTCTTTGCTTTCTCATCAACTTCATAATCTCCCCATTTTTCGTCAGGAATATTCATTGCTTTTTTCTCTTTTATATTCCTAATTTTTTCTGTTTCATAACTTCTTGTAAGCATAGAAACAACTTGAAAAGAAATTTGATACCACTTAACTTTATCTTCTGCTGCTCCAGATATTATAAGAGGAGTTCTTGCCTCATCTATTAAAATTGAGTCCACTTCATCAACTATACAATAATTTAATTCTCTTTGAACTTTATCTTCTAATCTAGCTACCATATTATCTCTCAAATAATCAAAACCAAATTCAGAATTTGTTCCGTAAGTTATATCACAGTTATATGCTTTTTTTCTTTCTTCTGTTGAAAGTCCATTTACTATTGCAGCAGATGTTAAACCTAAGAAATCATAAATTCTTGACATTTGATCTCTATCTCTTTTAGCAAGATAATCATTTACTGTAATTACATGAACTCCTTTTCCTAATAAGGCATTCAAATAAACTGCTAGAGTTGCAACTAAAGTTTTCCCTTCTCCAGTTTTCATTTCAGTTATTTTTCCTTGATGTAATACAACTCCACCTATCATTTGAACATCATAGTGTCTTAAATTTAAGGTTCTTTTTGAAACTTCTCTAACAACTGCAAAGGCTTCAACTAAAATATCATCTAAAGTTTCCCCTTTTGCTAATCTGTCTTTAAATTCATCTGTTTTTTTTCTTAAATCTTCATCAGAATATTTTTCATATTCAGGTTCTAAATCATTTATTTTTGTAACTAATTTTGAAATAGCTTTTATTTCTCTATCATTTTTTGTTCCAAAAATTTTTTTTAATAAACCACCTATCATTATCTATCCTCTCTTTTTATTTATTTTTATACTTAAAATTTAACATAATTTATCTACTTAGTCAACTTGTAGTCAACTTACTTAAATCATCAACCATTTTTATAAACTCATCTTCTGTAATAATTTTTATTTTTTCTATCTGCTGTGCTTTCTTTAATTTACTTCCTGCCTTCTCTCCAACAATTAAATAATCTAAGTTTTTACTAACAGAAGATAAATTCTTTCCACCTAATTTTTCTATTTCTTCTTTTATTTCTTCTCTTGTATAATTATTTAGACTACCTGTAAATAAAAAAGTTTTCCCAGAAAAAATATTTTTTTCTAAATTATTTTTTTCTTCTTTTTCATCTTTTTTTTCTATTTCAAATTTCAAACCATAAGATTTTAATTTTTTAATTTTTTCTATATTAGTTTCTTTAGATAAAAAATTCACTATTTCTTTGGCAGCAATTTCTCCTATGCCATCTATTTCTTTTAATTCATCTTCACTCATAAGAAATAAATTTTCTATATTCAAACTTGCCTTAGCCAAAACTTTTGAAGCAACTTTTCCTATAAGTGGTATTCCAAGGGAATATAAAACTTTATCATAGAACTTATTTTTACTTTCTTCAATAGAAGATAAAAGATTTTCTACCCTTTTTTCACCCATTTTATCTAATTTTTCTATTTCTTCTCTAAAATCTTTTAACCTATATATATCAGTTATATCTTTTATATAAGATAGTTCTAAAAATCTTTCTACTATTTTTTCACCCATACCAACAATATTTAAAGCATCTCTTGAAACAAAATATTCTATCTCTGCTTTTATTTTTGAAGGACAAGCATCATTTATACATTTTATATCTACATTTCCTTCTTCTCTTTCTAATTTAGAATTACAAACTGGACAACAAGTAGGTTCTTCTACTTCTTTTTCTTCTCCCGTTCTCAATTCTTTGATTGATTTTACAACTTGTGGAATAATTTCAGCAGCTTTTTCTATAAAAACTCTATCTCCCACTCTAATATCTTTTCTTAATATCTCACTCATATTATGAAGACTTGCTCTTTTTACTTTACTACCAGAAAGTTCAACCTCTTCTAGTTCAGCAACAGGAGTTAGTTTTCCTGTTCTTCCAACCTGCCAAGTTATATCTTTTAAAGTTGTTGTTACTTGCTTTGCTGGAAATTTATATGCTATTGCCCATCTTGGACTTTTACTCGTATTTCCTATTTCTTCCCACAAGTTTATTTCATCAACTTTTATAACTAAACCGTCTGTTTCATATGGTAAATTTTCTTTTTCTTTTTCCCAAAACTTTATTCTTTCTCTAATTTCTTCTGAATTAGATAAAATTTCAAAAATACCAGTAGTTTTTATTCCTAAGTCTTCTAAAAATTTCATACTTTCACTATGAGATTTTAAACCTAATTTTTCTGCCTCAACCAAAAAATAAAAATATGCATCTAAACCTCTTTCAGAAACAACTTTTGAATCAAGTTGTCTAAGAGTTCCACTGGCTACATTTCTAGGATTTGCAAAAATTTCTTCTCCATTTTCTAATCTTTTTTTATTTAATTCTTCAAATTTAGCTAGTGGAAGTACTATTTCTCCTCTAATTTCAATATCAACTTCTTTATTTAATTTTTTAGGAATACTTTCTATTTCTAAAATATTTTCTGTTACATCTTCACCAATAAAGCCATCGCCTCTTGTAACTGCTTTAACTAATTTTCCTTTTTGATAACTAACACTTATTGACAAACCATCTAATTTTACTTCAAGGCAATACTTTATTTTTGTATCTCCTATTTTTTTCTTAATTCTTTCTATAAAATCTAAAATATCTCCATCATTGTAACTATTAGAAAGGCTTAACATAGGAAATTTATGTTCAACTTTTTGAAACTTTGTATCTTTTAAACTAGAGCCAACCTTTTCACTAGGACTGTTTTCCTCTTTATATTCTGGAAACTCCTCTTCCAATTCTTTTAACTTTTCTACTAATTTATCATATTCGTAATCTGATATTATACTCTCATTTTTAGCATAATAAATATCATTATAGTTTTTTATTTTTATTCTTAATTTTAAGATTTCTTCTTTTATATTTTCTTTTAAATCTTTAGCTTCCATATCTATGCACTTAATCTCCTAAATAACTTCATAGTTCTATATAATTTCCTCTTTATAAATATTAGCTATTGCTCCTCCACCTAATACAAACCCCTTATAAAATAATACTAAATGTTGCCCCTCTGCATTATGTGAGTTACTATCATTATATTTAAAATATATCTTACCGTTCTTTTTTAATAGCTTCCCTAAAAATCCGTGGCTTGAAAATCTAGGTCTTGCAAGCAATTCCAAATCTAATAATTTATAAATTTCTACATTAAATTTATAATTTTTTAATTCCACTATACTTCTAAAAAGTTCTTTATATTCTCCAAGAACTATTTCATTTGTATCTTTTTTTATTTCAGTTATAAAAACAGGTTTTGATAAATTTATTCCTAAACCTCGCCTCTGTCCTAAGGTATATAACTGATATCCTTCATGTTCTCCTAAAATATTTCCATCTTTATCTACAAATTTTCCTTTTTTTATTTTATTCCCTAATCTATTTTTTAAAAATTCTTTATAACCTTCTTTTGCAAAACATAAACCTTGACTATCTTTTTTATCATGAACAATCAAATTAGCCTTTTCTGCTATTTCTCTTATCTCTTTTTTACTATATTTTTCTAGTGGAAAAATTAGTCTTTCTAATTTACTTGAATCTAGTCTATACAACATATAAGTTTGGTCTTTTATTATAGAATGTACTGACTTTAAAAGATATTTAGAAAACTCTTCGTTATATTCAACGGAAACGTAATGACCTGTTGCAACATATTTAGCAGAATATTCATCTGCAATTTCAAATAATTTTTTAAATTTTATTTCATCATCACAAACTACACAAGGAGAAGGTGTTTCAGCATTATCATAAGTATCAACAAAATATTTTACTATATTTTCTTCAAAGTCTTCTCTAATATTTAAAACTATATGTTTTATCTCTAAAATTTTACAAATTTTTCTAGCATCTTCAATATCTTTGTTGTTATCTTCGTTACTTATATTTAAAGTAACTCCTATTACTTCACAACCTTCTTTTTTTAATAAATAGGCTGCTGTACTAGAATCAACTCCACCACTCATACCTATTACTACTCTTTTATCTGATTTATCTAACATTTAATTTTTCCTTATCTTATACATTCCTATAATTTAATTCTATTTCTCCCACACTAAAAAGTTTTATTTTTTTATCTATTTCTACTTCTAATCTTCCATCAACACTTATATTTCTAGCAATTCCATCATAAAATTTATCTAATATTTTTATTTTAATTTTTTTATTTTTTAAAAAATTATATAAATTTATTTCCTGTAATATTTTCTCCCAATTTCCTAATAAAAAATCTTCATAATATTTAGAAAACTCTTCTACAACTTTTAATATTATTTTATCTATTTCTACATCTTTATTAAGTGAAATTGCTATATCTTCTATTGCCTCAGGAATGTCATTATTTATATTTATTCCTATTCCAACAATAAAATTATTTTCTACTTTTTCTACTAAAATTCCACAAATTTTTTTTCCTTTTAAAAAAACATCATTTGTCCACTTATATTGATAATCGTTTTTCTCTATCTTATTTAAGGCAGATAAAGTTGCTATTCCTGCTATCATAGGTATTTTTGTGTATTCTTCCATGCTTAAATTTTGTTCTTTTAAAAAGAAACTAAATAGCGCCATTCCTTTTGAAGAAAGCCAAGTATTACCTCTTCTTCCTCTTCCTGATGTTTGATTTTCAGCAGAAATTATATCGTAATTTTCAAAAATTTTATAATTTTCTTTCATAAAATTATTTGTTGAATCTAATTCTTTAAATTTTTTTAATTTCATAGTACTCCTAAAAATATTATAGATATCTAAAATAAATGTATATAGTTGCTATTATTAAATTTTCTATCGCTATTAAACTTCCAAATTTTAAAAATTTTATAAAGTCTATTTTACAACCTGCTTGTGATGAAGAACCAACCGCAACTATATTACAAGCAGAAGCTATTATTGTTATATTTCCACCCAAACAAGAACCAAATGACAATGCCCACCAAAATGCATCTATATTTCCTAATTTTTCAAATGATGGAGCCATAGTATGAATAATTTTTGAAAATGTTGCTGCATTGGCTACATTTCCTATTATAGCCGTAACTCCAGAAGAAAGCCATAATATTGCCATAGTTGCTATTTTAAATTTACCTGCTGTCAAATTTATTAAATTTTCTCCTAAAAATTTTGTTATTCCTAAATTTTCTATTCCTCTAACCATCATAAATAAGCCTATGAAAAAAAGTAGTGTTTCCCATTCTACTCCTTCAAGTATTTTTTTAGGCTCTCTTTTAGTTAGTATTGCCAAAGTTATTGCACCTGTTAGTGCAATTATAGCAAGTCCTTTATCTATAAAATTATTTAATCCAAAACCTATTATAACTAATAAAAAAATTAGCAAAGATTGTTTTAATAATTTTTTATCTTTTAAAGTTCTACTTGCATCTAGAACCATTATTTTAGTTCTTAAGTCATTTGAAACCTTCATATTTTTTCCATATAAAAAATAAACTGTCAGCAGTAAAGAAATCATAGATATTGCAGATAAAGGAGCTGCATTTATTAAAAAATCATTAAATGATAAATTTGCTTCTGCTCCAATTATAAGTTGAGGTGGATCTCCTATAAGAGTTGCAAGTCCTCCTATATTAGCTGCCATAATTTCAGTTATTACAAAGGGAAATGGATCTAATTTTAATTGTTTTGCCAAAAGCATTGATACAGGTATCATAAGTAAAATAGTCGTTACATTATCTAAAAATGCTGAAAATACTGCTGTAACAATTGCTAAAAGAACTATCAATTTAAAAGGTTCTCCCCTTACAAGTTGTGCTACTTTTATTGCAAACCATTCAAATATACCTGTTTCTGAGATTAAAACTACTATTATCATCATACCCATTAACAAAAATAAAATTTCTAAATTCTCATATATAGCCTCAAAAACTTCTTCTTGGTGCATAACTCCAATAATTGTCATTATTAAACCACCTATCATTGTTGCCCAAGAATCTGGTAATTTTTCTGTTATAATACAATAAAAAACTAAAATAAATATTAAAACTCCAAATGCTAATAACATCATTTTCCCCTTTTTAAACTAACTTTTAAATAACAAGCCTTAATTTATAAATATCTAAAATAAATATATACTGTTGCTATTATTAAATTTTCTAAAGCAATTAAACTTCCAAATTTTAAAAAATTGATAAAATCTATTTTACAACCTGCTTGTGTTGCTGCTCCAACGGCAACTACATTTGTTGCTGAACCTAATATAGTTATATTTCCACCCAAACAAGAACCAAACGATAATGCCCACCAAAATACTTTAGTATTTCCTAGATTTTCAAAAGATGGAGTCATTATATGTAAAATTTTTGAAAATGTTGCTGCATTGGCTACATTCCCAATTACAGAAGTAAATAGAGATGAAATCCACATTATTGAAAAAGTTGCTATTTCAAATTGTCCCTCTGTTAATTTTATAAGCTTATCTCCTAAAAATTTAATTATTTCTAAATTTTCAATTCCTTTTACCATCATAAATAAACCAATAAAGAAAAATAAAGTTTCCCATTCTACTCCCTCAAAAATTTCTTTTGGACTTCTTTTAGCAATAACTGATAAAAATATTGCTCCTGATAAAGCTATGATTGCAAGTCCCTTATCTATAAAATTATTTAATACAAAGCCTATTATAACTAAACTAAATATAAATAATGATTGCTTTAATAAATTTACATCTTTTAATGTTCTTGTAGCATCTAGTTCCATTATCTTAGCTTTTAACTCATTAGAAATTCTCATATCTTTTGCGTATAAAAAATATACTGTTACCAACAATGCTATCATTGATAATATTGATACTGGAGCAGTATTAGTTAAAAAAGCATTAAATGTTAATTTACCTTCTCCTCCTATAATAAGCTGTGTAGGATCTCCAATTAAAGTTGCAAGTCCACCTATATTTGCCGACATAATTTCAGTTATTACAAAAGGAAATGGATCTAATTTTAACTGTTTAGCAAGTAATATAGATACTGGTGCCATAAGTAAGATTGTTGTAACATTATCTAAAAATGCTGAAAACACTGCTGTTATTACTGATAACAAAACTATTAACTTAAAAGGCTCCCCTCTTACAAGTTGTGCTACTTTTATTGCAAACCATTGAAAAATTCCAGTTTCCGAAATAAGCATAACAATTATCATCATACCAATCAGCAAAAACAATATTTCTAATCTACTATAAATTGCTTCAAAAACTTCTTCCTGATTTATAATTCCAATTAGTGTCATAAGAAGCCCACCTATCATTGTTGCCCAAGAGCCCTCTAGTTTCTCTGTTATAATACAATAAAAAACTCCTATAAACACTAATATACCAACTATTAGTAACATTTTTTTCTCCTCAATATCAAACTAAATATGTAAAACTTTTTTAATAATATCTGAACGGTTTATAGTTCCATAATATTTATCATTATCAACTACATATAACCTATGTATTCCCTTATAAACCATTTTAAAACAAATTTCCATTATTGGAGTCTGTCTATCTATTTTTAAGAATTTTAAATCTTTTCTATAAATATTTTCAATAGTTACTATATCTTCATTTAATAAATATTCTTCAAAAGGTTCTCCAACAGTTAAGAAATCAAGACTATTCATAATTGCTAAATGGTCTGGCATTCCAAAAGCAATTAGCTCTTTTTCCGTTATTTCTCCTAAAAATTTTCCATCTTCTCCAACAACTGGAAATGCTTTTTGATTTTCTAAAACTAATCTTTTAGCAACTTCTTCCAAAGTATCATCCTCTCTAACTGGTTTTACTGCTGGACCTAAAACATCTTCCGCTATCATTCTATGTTCTATCTCTGCATCTTCAACAGAAATCAACTCAACTATTTCTTTTTTATTATCTGTATTTAATATTTTTTCAACAACTTCCGGATGTCTTAAAGCTAATTTTGATATGACACTCATAGATCTCAATATATTTTTATTTCTTAAAACATCTGAAATTATTAAAAACACTAGTTTTATTTTATCTAGTTCTTTTGTTCCACCTATTTCACCCATTACTTCATTTTTTACTATTCCAACCGCAATAACAAAATCATTTAAGTCTTTTATTCTTGCATGAGGTAAAAATATTCCTTCCCCCATACAAGTAGATATTTCATCTTCCCTTTTTAAAATACTTTTTAAAATTTCCTCTTTTCTATCTAAAAAATGTTGATTTGTTTCTGAAACTTTTTCTAGCATTTCTTCTATAATTTCTTCTTTTGTCGTTGCATTTAAGTCTATAAAAATATATTTACGGTCTAAATAATTTGAAAATTTCATAATTTACATCCTCACTTTCTTCTTATTTTTTTATTTACAACAAAGAGGACTCACTTTTGCGAATCCTCTTTAATACTTATCTTATTTTAGATATTAAGCCCATTCCAAATACTGGCCCTGTATGACTTCCTATTGTTGCTCCTATTTCGTATCTATCTCTATGTTCTACCTTTTTTAGAGAGTCTGCTGTTCTTCTTAAATCATCTGAAAGCTGAAGTTCATGATTTGTTCCACCCCAAGCAGTATAAGCTATTAAACTTGCTTTTTTAGCTTCATTCTTTATTGTTTTTTCCATATAAGATAATGCTCCTCTCTCTCCAAAAGTTTTAGTTTCTAGCATTATTTCTCCATCTTCCAATTTTAAAACAGGTCTAATTTTTAAGAAATCTCCTATCATTGAAGAGGCTCTTCCCATTCTTCCACTTTTTTCTAAGAATGATAAATCACTCACTGCAAAATACATTTTCATTTTTTCAGATATTTCAGCTAAATCATCTAAAATCTCTTTAACACTCCTATTCTCTTTTGCCATCTTAGCTGCTTCTATTACTTGATGTGCTTGAGCAAATGCAATCATTTTCGAATCTACTATATATATATCATCTTTTCTATCTAACATTTCTCTTGCAACTTTTGCTGCTTGTTGTGTCCCGCTAAGTTTACTTGATAAATGAATTGAAATAATTTTTTCATAACCTTTATTAAATAAATCTTCATAGGTATCTCTAAATTCTGCTGGCGAAGGTTGAGCAGTTTTTGGTATTACTTTTTCCGTAAGAAGTTTAGACCAAAATTCTTTTTTAGAAATAGTTACACCATCTTTATAATTCCCTTCTCCTATTTTTATTTTAAGTGGAACCACACTAATTTCTAAATCTCCTATAAACTCTGTAGTCAAATCTGATGCAGAATCAGTAACTATTGCTATTCTCGAACGAGTTAAATCTCTTTGTTCTATATAAATATAATAAGAATAATTATCTTGACTTCCATTATATTCAGTGTATCTTATTCCGTTAGTTTTTCTTAAAGCTTTATTTGCTAAGTCATCGCTATCTTTTCCATGTACTGCAAAAATATTTAAAGTATTTTCATTAACATATTTAGTATAGACTTTTTCTATAAGTTCTTTTTGAGTTTTTGCTTTGTCAAAGAATTGTCCATCAACTAATGAAATATAATCCCCTATTTTTACTTCTATATCATTTATTTTTGTATCTCTAACAGCTTTAGTTATTTCAATAGAATAATTTAAAGAGCTTTGTCTTAAAATATCTTTTACACTAGATTTTTTATTTTTTATAAAGTGATTTCCCTCTAACATAGATTTAGTTTCTATAACTATAACATCTCTTTTATCTCTTTCAGCAGCCATCTTTGCAGCACCTATAATATTTTTATTATTAGGTAACAAATAAATAGTTTTAGCATCTATTTTTTTTAGTCCTTCTTCTATATCAGAAACAGATGGGTTTTTAGTTTGTCCACCTAATAAAACAGCAGTTGCTCCATTCTTTAAGAATAATTCTCCTATTTCTCTATTATCAGCTATTGCATAAACAACTCTATTTTTATTATTTATCATTTCATTAAATAATAATTTTTCTTCTTTATTTTTTTCTTCAATTTCTTTTTCTAATTCTTTCTCATTTGTAAGCACATGACTGTGTTGTATCATCATATTTTCTATTTTCATATTATTTAAATTTCCTAAACTTCCAGCAATTTCCAAAACAAGTCCAGGATTATTTGTGTGTATATGTGTTTTTGTTTTCTTTTTAGTTTGGGCACAAACCATAGAATCTCCATATTTTATAATTTCTGATTTATATTTTTCTAAATCAAAATCTCCAGATTCTATTATAAATTCTGTACAATATTTAAATTTTATTTCCTCTTTATTTATGTATTCTAATTTTTGTTTTCTGTTAACTTGTGATTTTGCTATTCTTGCTAAGTCTTTTATCATTTCAGGATCTGTAACAGATTTTTCAAAGCCTTCTAAAACATAAAAAATACCTTTTCCCCCTGCATCAACTACCCCTGCTTCTTTTAATTTAGATAGAAGATTTGGAGTATCTTCAACTGCATCATTAGCAACATTTTTTAAATGAACTAAAAAAGGAATAAAATCATCTTTTGACCCTTTATAACTTTCTGCTGCTTCTGCAACCTTTCTTATAACAGTAAGCATAGTTCCTTCAACTGGTTGACTTACTGCCATATATGCTTTTTCTTTTGCTTTCATAAATGCTTTTTTTGCAGTTTCTACATCTATTTCCTCTTTTTCACTGACAACAGATAAAAAACCTTGAACTATTTGTGATAATATAGTTCCAGAGTTTCCTCTTGCTCCTAATAAAACAGCTTCAGATATAACTTCTGTTAATTCTTCCATTTGAGGTTCTTCTTGTAATTTCA
>JAGYHM010000026.1 GCA_018457305.1 Fusobacterium sp.
AAAAAAATATTTCTGACCTTTACGCTACTTTCAGGAGGTTTTGGGCCTAACGTCGTCGACGGGGTTGGCACTGTTTAAGATAAATCAGAAACATCACGAATATTTATACATATTACGGATACTGTATGTTTTAAATAACTGACTACCACTTTGTTTTTTGGCGACTAAAACCGTAATGAAGGCGACTGGTCGGTTTTTTATTTAGTAGAAAATTTTAAATATTTTTTTAAACTTCTCTAATAAATAAAAATTTAAATATAAAAAAGGAGTTATTATGAATATTATTAGTAAAGAACTTGCTAATCTTTTTGAAAATCTTGTGTTTAAACTTTATTCAGACAAAGAATTAAAAGCAGTTGAAATTTCAATAGCAACAAATGAAAAATTTGGAGATTATCAATGTAATTTTGCAATGATGAATTCAAAAATTATTGGAGATAATCCAAGAAAAATTGCAGAAAATATTGTAAATAATTTTCCAGAAAATAATTTAATTGAAAAATTAGAAGTTGCAGGACCTGGTTTTATAAATATATTTTTGAAAGAAAATTTTATTTCTTCTGCAATAAATAAAATTGGAGAAAAATATGATTTTTCATTTTTAAATACAAAGGGAGATGTAATCATAGATTATTCTTCACCTAACATTGCAAAGAGAATGCACATAGGACATCTTCGTTCAACTATTATCGGAGATTCAATTTCAAGAATTTATAAATATTTAGGCTATAATGTTGTGGCAGATAATCACATTGGAGATTGGGGAACTCAATTTGGAAAACTTATTATAGGGTATAAAAATTATTTAGATAAGGAAGCCTATGAAAAAAATGCCATTGAAGAACTAGAAAGAGTTTATGTTGAATTTTCAAAACAAGCTGAAAAAAATCCTGAACTTGAAGATATGGCAAGAGCAGAACTTAAAAAATTACAAGAAGGACACGAAGAAAATACAGAACTTTGGAAAGAATTTATTTCTGCTTCACTAAATGAATACGATAAATTATATAATAGAATGGACATACATTTTGATACATATTATGGAGAATCTTTTTATCATGATATGATGCCAAAAGTTTTGGATGAATTAGTTGAAAAAAAATTAGCAGTTGATGATGAGGGAGCAAAAGTTGTTTTCTTTGATGAAAAAGAAAATTTATTCCCTTGTATCGTTCAAAAGAAAGACGGAGCATTCTTATATTCAACATCTGACATTGCAACTGTTAAATTTAGAAAAGACAATTACGATTTAAATCAAATTATTTATGTTACAGATGAAAGACAACAAGACCACTTCAAGCAATTTTTTAAAATAACAGATATGCTTGGGTGGGAAGTTGAAAAACATCATATCTGGTTTGGAATTATGAGATTTGCTGATGGAATTTTCTCAACTCGTAAGGGAAATGTAATAAGACTTGAAGAATTATTAGATGAAGCACACAAAAGAGCCTATGATATAGTTAATGAAAAAAATCCAGACTTAGCAGAAGAAGAAAAACAAAATATTGCAGAAATTGTCGGAGTAAGTTCAGTTAAATATGCAGATTTATCTCAAAATAGACAAAGTCCTGTGATTTTTGAATGGGATAAAATTTTAAGTTTTGAAGGAAACACTGCACCATATTTATTATATTCTTATGCAAGAATACAATCAGTTTTAAATAAAGTTTCTGAAAATAATATTGAACTTAACGGAGATGTAGAAATTAAATTGAATGATAAATTTGAAAAAGCACTTGCAACTTATTTATTAAATTTTCCTCTATCTGTTTTAAAAGCTGCTGAAACTTTTAAACCAAATTTAATTGCAGATTATTTATTTGAACTTTGTAAAAAATTAAATAGTTTTTATAATAACTGCCATATCTTAGACCAAGATACTGAAACTTTAAAATCAAGAGCAATGCTTATGAAAAAAACAGGAGAAGTTTTAAAAGAGGGACTTGACTTACTTGGAATTAAAGTTTTAAATAAAATGTAAAATATAAAAAAAATTATAATTTTAATTTAGGGAAACTTTGAGTTTCCCTTTTAAATTAAAGATAAAAATCGCTATTGACTTTAGCAAATAAAAAGTATATACTCTCGTTAGAAAATTTTAAGGAGGATATAAGATGGGATGGATTGAAAGTTATAAAGTATGTATGTTTCAAAAAATATTTAAAATTAGTGGTAGAGCAAGTAGAGAAGAATTTTGGAAATTTTGGTTAGTTAGTATTATAGTTTCAACAATTATTGGTAAATTTTCTGGAACTCTTGAGACGATATATTCATATATTTTTTTAGTTGCAGATTTCTCTGCAAGTTGTAGAAGATTACACGATGTAAATGAAAGTGCTAAAAGTATTTTTTATTTTTATGGAATGTCATTTGCTTTTACTATTATTGATTATGCTCTTATAAAATTATTTTATAATGATTTAGATAATTTTCTTGAAGTTCGTTTTGACTTATTAGCTATTCAATTAGTTATTGGTTTAGGTTTTTTTATTTATATTATTTTACTTCTAGCAAAAAAAGGAGATATTGAAGCAAACAAATATGGAGAGCCGACTACTAAAAAGCAATAAAAAATTTATAAAATTTTTAGAGATTATTTTTATAATCTCTTTTTTATTTATGTGATATAATTACATTGAAAATAAAAATTTAGGAGTGATTTTTTTGATTAGTAGAGAAGATATAGAAACAGTAGCAAAAAAATTAGAGTTTTTAGATAAACTAAAAAAAGATGATAGAGCAAAGATAATTTTATCAAGCCGTCTTTTATCTTTAAAGAAAAATTCAACCTTTTTTACATCTAATGAGTTAAAAGGAATTTTAATTTTAAAAAGTGGGAAATTAAGATTTTTTATTTCTTCTCCAGAGGGAAAAGAACTTTCGGTTTATTATTTGGAAAAAAATCAAATAGATTTTTTTGTTGAATACGACGAGAAATTTTCAATACTTTCATCTATTGGTTTTACTGCTGAAAAAAATTCAGAAATTATTTTTATTCCTTGTGAGGCAATTTCTCTTTTTTCAAATAAATATTTAGACTTAGAAAAAGAATTACATAATCTTACACTTGAAAAATTTTCTAAAACTTTAAAGACTCTTGAAAATTTTTTATTTGTTTCAGTGAAGAAAAGAATTATAAATTTTTTATTAACTGAAAAAGAAAAAAATAAAAGTGATGAGATAAATTTGACTCATGAAGAAATAGGAAAAATTTTAGGGACTTCTCGTGAGGTTATTTCAAGAAATTTAAAAAAATTAGAAAAAGAAAAATTTTTAAAAATTTATAGAAATAAAGTTATCTTAAATTAAAAAAATATTATTATATATTAAAATATATGATATAATATTAAAAAATATTATATCTTATAAAAAGAGGTGAAAATTATGGCTTATGCAAATTTAAGTGCCAGAGTAGATGTGAGGGATAAGATAGCATTTGAAGAATTTTGTAATGAAACAGGAATGAATGTATCTGTTGCTATAAATACATATATTAAATATGTTTTAAAAGAAAGAAAAATGCCTTTTGTAATAGAGGGAGATAAATTTTATAGCAAAAAAAATATTTCTGCCATCGAAGAAAATATAGAAGCATACAAAAGAGGTGAAGGAGTCAGTAAAACTATGGAAGAATTGCTGGCGATGGAAAATGAGTAGTATAACTTTTGCTGGAACTTCGTTTGAAGATTATTTGTATTGGCAAAAACAAGATAAAAAAATTTTAAAAAGAATAAATAAAATATTACAAGATATAGAGAGAAATGGCTACGAGGGGATAGCAAAACCTGAGCCATTAAAATATAATTTATCTGGATATTGGAGCAGAAGAATTGATGATGAAAATAGAATTGTTTATAAAATAGTTGATTCTAGTATCATCATCTTTCAACTGAAAGGGCATTATTAAAAAATATTTATCACAGGCACTTCATAAGGATGTGCCTTTTTTATTAAATAATAAGCTAGCTCTTTAAATTCTTTTTTTACTCTAAATTTCAATAATTTTTCTTTTGCCACAGAGGGAATTCCTATTTCACCATCAAAAGGATTTGCACCTTGAAGCGGAGTCCAGTGTCCTACAACATCTATACTTGCATAAACATCAGAATAAAATCCTTCATTTGTTAGAGAATATTTTCCCAAGGCTTCAATAATATTTTTTTCAAAATCTTCTGGAACGAAAACCTCAAAGTAAGAAAAATTATCTTCTTTAAATTCTAATTTTTGATTTATTAAATTATCATTCTCATAATCCAAAGTCAAATAAAAAAATCTTCTTTCTTCATCTAAAAGTTTTAAGAAAATTTTATCTCCCTCCCATAAATTCAAATCAAAAATTTTAGATTTTTCTATCCATTTAAGTTCTCCCTCATCACAAGTTTTTATTTCTCCCTTAAAATTTTTACAAGTATATAAATACATAAACAGTGGCTCATCATCATTGTAATTAAAAATTACTATGCCTTTGAAATCATAGTTTATAACATCAAGTCCTGTTTCTTCTTTAACTTCTCTTTTCAAACACTCTTCTGGTGTTTCTCCCTTTTCAAATTTTCCCCCAACACCTAACCATTTATTTCTATTTATATCATTTTCTTTTTTTGTCCTGTGTAGCATTAAATATTTATTATCTTTTTCAATATAGCATAAAGTTGTCAACATAAAGTTCTCCTTTGAATTTATAAAATTTTTCTCAATTATATTTTACTATATTTTATGTTAAAATAATATAAATATAAAATATTAACTTTAATTTTTATTTTTAGGGGGATTGGTGGCGTAGCTCCAACAATAAGGGCGAACAGAGCCCTAGCTCGGGCTAGCCTAAATATAATTTTAGTTGTTTTATAAATATAAAAAAGGAGTTAAAAAAATGGAGAAAAATTTTCTTGAAGCATTAAAGACAAGTACTATAAATTCAAAAATTAAATCAAATGAAAATTATCATTGTAAGTTATTGTCTAACAATGATGAAAAAATCGTTTCAGTTTTAAGGAAACATTTTGAAACTTGTGATGAATTTATAATCTCTGTTGCTTTTGTAACTCAAGGAGGACTTTCTTTATTTTTAGAACAATTAAAAACTTTAGAAGAAAAAAATATTAAAGGAAAAATTTTAACGGGTGATTACTTAACTTTCACAGAGCCAAAAGCTCTAAAAAAATTATTATCTTACAAAAATATTGATTTGAAAATTGCTTCTCATAAAAAATTCCACCCCAAAGCATATTTTTTTAGAAAAAATAATATTTGGACTTTGATAGTTGGAAGCAGTAATTTAACTCAGTCAGCCTTGACTGTAAATTTTGAATGGAATTTATCTATCAATTCTTTTGAGGAAGGACAAATATTCAAAGAAAGTTTAGAAAAATTTAATGAACATTTTGATGATTTGAAATCTTTAACTCTAAAAGATATAGAAATTTATCAAAAATTTTATGATAAACAAAAAGAATTTTATAAAAATTTTAATTTAAACGAGCAAATAAATAATGAAAAAATAAAACCTAATCCTATGCAAGAAAATGCTTTAAGTAGTTTAAGATATTTTAGAGAAAATTTTAACAGAGCCTTAGTTATTAGTGCAACTGGAACTGGAAAAACTTTTTTATCTGCCTTTGATGTTAAAAATTCTAAGGCAAAAAAAGTTTTATTTATTGCACATAGAAAAATTATTTTAGAAAAATCTATGGCAAGTTTCAAAAAAATTATGCCAGAAAAATCTATGGGGATTTTTGACAAAAAAGGGGAAACAGCGTTCGCTTCGCTCACTGTTTCCCACTCTCGTGGGGGCTTCGCCCCCAACCCCCCTATTAAAGAAGTTAATTGCTCTCAAATTTTTGAGAAAAATTGTGATGACAATAAAGATATAACTTTTGCTATGATACAAACTCTCTCTAAAAAAGAAAATTTAGAAAAATTCTCTAAAGATTTTTTTGATTATATAATTATTGATGAGGTTCATCACGGTGGAGCAAAATCTTATCAAAATATTTTTGAATATTTTGAGCCTAAATTTTTATTAGGACTAACTGCTACTCCTGAAAGAACAGATAATTTTGATATTTACAAATTATTTAACTATAATATTGCCTATGAAATAAGATTACACGAAGCAATGAAAGAAGAACTTTTATGTCCGTTTCATTATTTTGGTATATCTGATATTTTAATTGATGGTGAAAGTATAAATGAAAAATCATCTATTAAAAATTTGACTTCCGATGAGAGAGTTAGGCATATATTAGAAAAAAGTTCTTATTATTCTTATAGTGGAAAAATTTTACACTGCCTTGTTTTTGTTTCAAAAGTTGAGGAGGCAGAAATTTTATGTGAAAAATTTTTAGAAAGAGGAATTAAATCAGCTTATTTATCTTCAAAACATTCTGATACAGAAAGAGAAAAAACTATTGAAGATTTTGAAAACGGGGAAATAAATTATTTATTTACAGTAGATATTTTTAATGAGGGCATAGATATTCCTTGTGTAAATCAAGTTATTTTACTTAGGCCTACACAATCATCTATCGTTTATATTCAGCAGTTGGGGAGAGGACTTAGAAAAAATAGAAATAAAGATTTCACTATAATTTTAGATTTTATTGGAAATTATTCTAAAAATTTTCTTATTCCTATTGCTATTTCTCAAAATTCTAATTATGATAAGGATTTTATGAAAAGATTTTTGATGAATTCAACAGATTTTTTGGCTGGAGAAAGTTCGGTTGTCTTTGATAAAATTTCAAAAGAAAGAATTTTTGAAAATATAAACAGCACAAATTTTTCTAATAGAAAATTGATAGAAGAAAATTTTAGATTTTTAGAAAAACAACTTGGGAGATTTCCTTTGCTCACAGATTTTTTTGAAAAAGATTTACTATCTCCAAATGTTATTTTAAAATACAAAAAAAATTATGATGAAATTTTAAAAATATTTGTTGATACTAAACAAAGGGGCGACCTGCGTCCTTCGGACTGCTCGCCTCTCTCGTGGGGGCAAAGCCCCCAGACCCAAAAAAAAGGGAAAATATCTAGTGAATTTTTAAGGCGAAGCCTTAAAGTGAAGTCTCCACTGCGACACATCGAATATAAAAAAATAGGAGAACTTAACGAAACTGAAAGAAACTTTTTGAATTTTATTTCTAGTTTTTTTACTCCAGCAAAAAGAATACACGAAATTTTTATTTTAAAAAATTTAATTTTAAAATCTTCTCTTTCTTTTGAGGAAATAAAAAATCTTATGGCTCTCTGCGACCTATCGGTCTACTCGCAGTCTAGTGGGGGCAAAGCCCCCCAATCCCTAATAAAAATTGAAAATTCTGGGAAAGATAACGGGCAACGACAATTAAATTTTAGAAATAATTCTAATAGTGATATAAATATTGAAAATGCTTTGAGGCATTTAACAAAAGAAATTTTTGTGAATTTATCTCAAATAAAACCATTTAGAGCCTTGGCTTATAAAAAAGAAAATTCTTATTTTATAGATGAAGAATTTAAAAAAAGTTACGAGCAAAATTCTTATTTTAAATTATTGATTGATGATTTAATTTCTTATAACTTAAAATATTGCTTGAAAAATTATAGCTCTAAAAACTCGGAAGAAAATTTAATTTTATTTAGAGAATACTCAAAGCAAGAAGCCTTTTGGTATTCAAATTTAGATTTTAACAATGGTTATCAAGTGAGTGGCTACACTGCTTTTGAAAAAGAAAAAATTTTAATGATTTTTATAACTCTTGATGGTTCTTCTTCAAGAAATATTTATACCAATGAATTTTATGATAGACAAACTTTTTCTTGGTTTTCAAAGAGCAGTAGATATTTAAGTAAAAATAATAAATTAACTGTTGAGGGAAAAATTGCAAATAATTTTTATACTATTAAAACTTTTATCAAAAAAATTAACGGAGAAAATTTTTACTATGTTGGAGAAGTTCAAGAAGTTATTTCAGCAGAAGTCTCAAAAGATATTAAAGGAAAAGCTAATGTAAAATATATCTTTAAATTAAAAAATGAAATTAAAAATGAGCTATTTGAATATTTTAATAAATAAAAAAAATTGGGCGACTGCGGAGATTTATCTCCTGTCGCCCTCTTCTGTGAGGCTCCGCCCCACACCCCAAAAAGAAAAATTAGATTATAATTTCCTTAAGTATAAAAAAAAGGGCGTTGGGGCGAAGCCCCAACACCAAAAAGGCGAGCAGGACTTCAGTCCGTAGCGAGCCCTAAAAAAATCAAATTATATTTTTTTAATTTTTATAAGTCTTTTCTATACTATTTTTTGTTTCCTCAACAATTTCTTCAACAGCCTTATCAGTTGGCTCTATTTTTTTAATAAATTCTATTGATAAATTTTTCTTTCTCGGGAATTTCACTCCATAAGGCATAGACTCATAAGCACCTTTTAATACAAATGGATAAATTGGAACATTTAATTCTTTTGCTAAAATTGCAAAAGTTTTTTTAAATTCTTGTAGTTCTCCATCTCTTGTTCTTGCTCCCTCTGGGAAAATTATTAATTTTTTATTTTCTTTTAAAACTTTTGAAGCAGCTTGCAGAGTTCCTTTTAAATTTTTATTTACATCAACTAAAATTATATTTCCGTTATCTGCTGCCCATTTTTTTAATCCACTTTTAAAATGAAGAGCCGTTGCTATATAATAATTATTTTCCACTTCTTTGTTTGAAAAAGCAGAATTTACCATAAAGGCATCTATAAAACTTTGATGATTTCCAACGATTATTCCTGCACCATCTTCTATATTTTCTCTACCTTTTATTTTTAAATTAAAATAAAGTTTAAAAATTGGAGCAAAAATAAATTTAGTAATTTTTATCATCAAAGCACTCTTTGGTAATTTTATATCTGCTTGATTCTCTATCAATTTTTTTAAATTTTTATTGTTTCCAGAATTTTCTTCTTGTTTTTTCTTAACTAATTCTAAAATTGAAGCAATAGTTTTATTTTCTATAAAATCTTCTTCTGTAAAATCAACATTAAATTTTGCAACTATGAAGTTTGAAAGCTCAACTATATCTAAAGAATCAAAACCTAAGTCTAATTCTATATGAGATTCTGGATTGATTTCCTCTTTGTAAGTTTCTTCTATATACTCCCTTAACTTTTCATAATTTTCTTTTATTTCTTCTGGGATTTCATAAACTTTTTTTTCTTCCGATTTATTTTCAGAATTTTCTTTTGTTGTATTATCTTCAATTAAATCTTTTAGCATAAATCTTCTGATTTTTCCCATTCTAGTTTTAGGGAGCTCATCTTTAATTATTTTTATTTCGTGAATTTTTTTATAGTTAGGAGCAGTGATATTATATTTATCAATTACTTCCCACTTTATTGCTTCAACTGTATTTACAATTTTTCTCTCAGCAATTAAATCTAAATCTGGATGAATTAAAGCTAATAAATGGTCTTCGTAGTCAACGACGGCAATTTCTTTTATTAAATCTGTGCCCTTAAAAATTTCTGCTTCTATATCTCCTGGATTTATATTTTTTCCATTAGGAAGAACTATCATCTCTTTTTTTCTTCCGACTATTACTAAATGTCCTTCATCCATTTTTCCTAAATCACCAGTACATAGCCAACCATCTTCGTTAAATGTTTTTTTAGTTGCTTCAGGGTTATTATAATAACCTTTCATTACATTTTTTCCCTTAACTAAGATTTCTCCATCTTCTGCAATTTTTACAAATACATCTGGTATAACCTCTCCAACTGTATCTTTTCTTTCACGCCCTGGAACATTAAAGGCAATTATTGGAGCAGTTTCTGTCATTCCATAACCTTGAATTAAATGGAAGCCCATAGTTAAAAAGTGATCTAAAACCTCTTCATCTAATTTTGCCCCACCAGAAACAAGAACTCTTATATTTCCACCAAGATTTTTGTGTACTTTTGAAAATAAAAATTTTCTAAATCCAGTAGATTTAACTTTTTCTGCAAGATTAAACATAAATTTTGCAATTTTACTTTTATTTATTTGAGCCATAATAGCTTTATCTAACATTTCCCAAACTCTTGGGACTCCAATTACCACACTTATTTTATGTTCTTTTAAAGTTCTTTTTAAATTTTCAGATGAAATTTGATCTAAAATTACAATAGGAACTCCAAAATATAATGGCATAATTAAAGTAAAACTTAAAGGTAAAATATGATGATAAGGTAGCATAGCAAGTATAGTATCTGTGTCATCAACAAGATTTACATTTTTTACTCCATTTATATTTGCAATAATATTCTCATAAGTTAGCATTACACCTTTTGGATCTCCAGTTGTTCCAGAAGTATATAAAATAACTGCTACATCTTCTTCATTTTCAACATCTAAAACTTCTGATTTTGGAATAAAATTTTCAGGTATTTTAATTTCATCAACATTTATTATTTTCATTTCATAGCCAGTATTTTCTAAGGCTTTTTCAACAGTGGTTTTTGTTTTATTTGAAACAAAAATATAACTTGGTTTTGAATCTCCAAATACATAAGAAAGTTGCTCCTCACTTGAAGCTGCATCTAAATTTACAGATATTCCTTGTTTATCCCAAACTGAAAATAGAGCAAAAATTGTTGCAGGTCTGTTTTCTAATAAAGTAACAACTCTTTCTCCCTTTTCAATATTTAATAAAGATGAAAAGAATTTTACATAATTTATTACATCTTTATACGAATATTTATCTTCTCCATAAGTAACAGCTGTCTTTTTCCTATCATATATAAATCTTATAGACATTTTTCTACTTCTCCTTTTTTATATTAAATTATCTATTATTTCTTCTAATTCTTTTCTTTCTGCAGCAGACAAATCATATCCAGCTTTTAATTTTTTTAAAATTTTACTGTCTGTTGCACTCATGCTTCTATCTAAAATTTTTATAAGCATCTTTAAATAAAAATTCATATCTTCCTCTCTTCTTAATTTTTTGTTTTCCATAAATTTATTATAAACTTATTCTAACTCTTACTCCTGCTTTCGCAGAAGCATCTAAGACTTTCTAAAAAACTAAAGTTTTTAAGAAACTCTAAGAAAATTCATATCTTCCTCCTATTCGCCCACGCTCGCCCACGCTCGCTTACGCTCACTGGCGGGGAAAGGACGCGGTGGCGTCCTACTCCACTTTTTTATTTTCTCTTTGGGGTGTTGGGGCGGAGCCCCAACCATAAAGGCGAGCAGAGCGTTAGCTCGGGCGAGCCTTAAAAAAATATAATTAAACTTTTAAAATATATCCGTGTCCTCTTACTGTTTGTAAAATTTTTCCAGCCTCGTCATCAATTTTTTTTCTAATTTTATTTATATATACATCAACAATATTTGTATTATTTTTATGATTTTCTCTCCAAACTTCTTTTTTGATATCTTCACGACTTATAACAAAATTTTTATTTCTCAAAAGATACTCTAAAATTGAAAATTCTTTTGAACTTAAATCTATAACTTGATTTTCTTTTTTAAGTTCTCTTTTTAAAGTATCTAGTAAAAAATCATTAAAACTTAAATTTATTTTTTTTATAATTTCTGTGCTCTCAATTCTCTTAAATAAATTTTTAATTTTTAAGATTAACTCTAAATCATTAAAAGGTTTTAGAATATAATCATCTACACCTATTTTTAATAAATCCAATTTATTTTCTATATTTTCATTATTTGTTAGGCAAATTATACCAATTTTATTATCACTTCTTCTAACTTTTTCACAAAAGTCAAAAGCAGAAATATTTTTAACTTTGCTATCTATAATTAAAATATCGTGATTAGAATAGTAAACCTCTTCTAAGGCTGTTTTAAACTCTTTTACAATTTTTATTTCAAAATTTTCTTTTTCAAATATATCTTGTAAGTATTTTTCATCTTTTATATTTTCTTGTACGATTAAAATTTTCATACTTACTCCTATTTTTTATTATTTTTATTTCCTCTCGTATAACCTAAAATATAATCTAGGTTTATATTTTTCATTGAGTTAAAAATACTTTGTTTTATATTGGGATTAGTTTTTTCTAATTCTTGTAATAAATATTTTATTTCTTTTCTCTTTGAATCTGTTTTTCCTGCTTCAATAGGGCAACCACAACTCATAGCTTGAATTTCATTATTTCTCATAAAATTTATTATATCTTTTTCTCTAACATAAGCAAGAGGTCTAATTAAATCCATTTTTCCACTTGTAGATGGAACTTTTGGCAACATAGTTTTTACAGTTCCTGCATAAAACATATTAAGCATAGTAGTTTCTACCATATCATCAAAATGATGCCCCAAAGCCAATTTATTAAAACCAAGTTCTTCAACTTTTTTATATAAAACTCCTCTTCTCATTTTAGAGCAAAGGAAACAAGGGCTTTCTGGATCTTCTTCAAAAGCAATTCTCCATACATCTGCATCAAAAAGTTCACAGTCAATTCCCATTTCAATTAAATTTTCTTTAAATTTGTCTACATCAATTGCTTCAAAGCCGGGATTCATTGAAATAAATTTTACCTCAAAATTTTTACTTCTATCTTTTTTCAATTCTTGAAATAAAGAGCATAAAAGCAAACTGTCTTTTCCACCAGAAACTCCAACTGCAATTTTATCTCCATCTTCTATTAAATTAAAATCTTTTATTGCTTTCACAAACTTAGACCAAATTTTTTTTCTATAAGTTGTTCTTAAGCTATTTTCTATTTTTTGTTTTTTATTAAAAAATAAGATTTCTCCACTTAAGGCAAAATTATTGTTTAAATTCTTCACAGTTTTTCACACCGAACCTTTTTTAATTATTTTTTTAAAATCATTTTTTCAATATAATCTGCAACTCCATCTTCATCATTAGTTAAAAAAGTAGTTTCATTTAATTTTTTACTCATAAAACTATCTTTCATTGCTACTGCTTTTCCAACAAAATTTAGCATTTTATAATCGTTTTCACTATCTCCAAAAGCTAAGATATCTTCCGATGAAATTTTAAGTTCTTCCATTATTTGTTTTACCCCTAATCTCTTGCTACAATTTTTCACATTCAAATCTAAACAC